>NZ_PPDJ01000003.1:300000-435307 GCF_002903145.1 Halobacteriovorax sp. DA5
GTACCTTCAGATTTACCAAGGTGATCTACTGTATCAATATTCAATTCAAAACCGCTTAAGAAAAGAAACAGTTAAGGCACCAAGAGGAATGATCTTTTCACGTAATAATCAACTAATGGTTGATAACGTACCTCGTTTTGACTTAGTTATTATTCCACAATACTTAGACAATAAGAAAGAGACGATTAAGAAGCTTGCTAAAATTCTTGAAATGACTGAGAAGGAGATCTACTCAACTCTTAAGAAATTTCGTGGGCAAGCACGCTATCGTCCTGTTCGTATCAAGAAAAATATTTCTAATAAAGAAGTGGCCATCATTGAAACAGAAAATGAGAAGCTTCCAGGTGTTCAAGTTGAAACATTTATTTCTCGCGAGTATCGAGATAAGGAAGTAGGCTCACACTTGCTTGGTTATATCGGTGAGATTTCTCAAAACCAACTACCTCGTTATCGCAAAAGAGATAATATTGATTACAAGCTTGGAGACTTTATTGGTCAAGCAGGTGTTGAAGAAAGATTTGATCAGGACCTTCGAGGAGAAGATGGTTATCAAATTATGGAAGTAGATGCTAGAGGGCGTATGCGCCGTTCTATTGGAACTAGTAATATTCTTGCGGGCATTGAAAATAAGAAAGCAACACCAGGAAACAACCTAAGATTAACAATTGATCGTGATATGCAAAAAACTGCTTATAAATCCTTAGAGGGGAAAGTTGGTGGTGTTGTTGCTGTTGACGTTAGAAATGGTGAAGTCCTAACGATGGTATCTCGTCCTTCATTTGATCCAGGGCAGTTTTCTAAGGGGCTAACTTCAGAGTATTGGAACTCTCTTATTAATAATCCTGACCGTCCACTTCGAGATCGTACAATCCAAGATCACTATGCTCCAGGTTCTACATTTAAAGTTTTTACAGCGATTGCTGCTTTAGAAGAAGGCATCATTAAAGCTAAAGATGAAGTTATGTGTGGGCCACGCTTCCGCCTAGGTCGTCGTACTTATAATGACTGGAAAAGATCAGGACACGGAATAACTGATTTATACAAATCTCTAAGAAGATCTGTTGATGTTTATTATTATAAGATCGCAGTTGAATTGGATATTGATGTACTTGCAAGATATTCGAGAATGTTTGGGCTTGGTGAGAAGACAGGTATTGCACTTCCAAGAGAAACAACAGGTCTAATTCCTACTCGTGAGTGGAAAGAGAAACGCTTTGGAGAAAAGTGGCAAGATGGTGAAACGGTAAGTTGTGTTATTGGACAGTCTTATGTTTTAACAACTCCACTTCAACTTGCTGTTTCTTATGCTGCGATTGCAAATGGTGGGAAGGTTTATAAGCCTCAAATCGTTAGAGAAGTTTTTAATAATAAAGGTGATATCATTAAAAGCTATAAAGAAGATCTAGTTCAAACAGCAAAGGTGAGTGAACAAACTCTGATTGATGTAAGACAGGGTCTTTATGAAGTGGCCAACCACCCAAGAGGTACTGGCTGGTGGGTTAGAGGTACTGGTGTAAAGATGGCCGGTAAGTCTGGTACGTCTCAGGTTATCTCGATGAGTACAACTGAGCTATTTCAAAAATGTTCTGAGAAACCATATAACCAGAGACACCACGGGTTATTTGTGGCTTTTGCTCCATATGAAAATCCTCGTGTTGCAGTTGCAGCTGTTGTTGAACACGGTTGTTCTGGATCAGGTGCTGCAGGACCTATTGTTCGAAATGTTCTAACGACATATATGAAAAAGTATATGCCAGATCTTCATAAGATTTATGCCAAGGAAGATCGCAAAATCATGTCAGACTTCTTCGCTGATAGAAGAAAAAAGCGTGAAGAAGCGGAAAGACTTAGGGCCGAAAAAGAAAAGAAGAATGAAGATTCTGATGGTGATGACGAAGGTCAAACTGAAGACTAAAAAAGTGAGAACTTAATGGATTTATCAAATATTAAAGAATTTTTTAAAAGATATGACTTCTCATTCTTTCTTTTGAGTTCAGTTATCTTTTTCTTCGGAATTCTTAATCTATATTCAGCAACACATGCGTCTGCCTCTACTGCACATGCTAATTTATTTAAAGTACAAATTGGATGGTATGCTCTTTCGATTGTAATTGCTTTCGTTATTAGTTTTATTAATCCACAAAACCTTTATCGTTTCGCATGGCCTATTTATCTATTCAATATTGTTCTACTAATATTGGTTATTGTTCTTGGTCATAAAGGAATGGGGGCAAGACGTTGGCTAATGATTGGGCCAATTAGATTCCAACCATCTGAGTTAATGAAAATATCTGTTATTTTCGTACTCGCTAGATACTTTAGAAATTATGCTCCTGATAGTGAACTTGGACTCAAGGATTTAATTAAGCCTGCTATCCTGGCATTTATCCCGACGATCTTAATTGTAGTTCAACCGGACTTAGGAACAGGACTTCTTATTCTTCTTATTTTCTTTACGATGGTTTTCTTTAGAAAACTTAAGTGGAAGACACTTTTAATTCTCGCTCTTGTTGGTCTTGTCAGTGGTGGAGTGATGTATCAATTCGGTTTAAAGGAATATCAAAGAAATCGTATTAAAACCTTTATTAATCCAACTGCGGATGCAAAAGGGACTGGCTATAATGCTATTCAATCAAAGATTGCTATTGGGTCTGGAAAAATATTCGGGAAGGGACTTAGAAAGTCCTCACAGGCTTCCCTGAACTACTTACCTGAAAACCATACTGACTTTGTATTTTCTATTTATAATGAAGAGCATGGCTTCTTTGGAGCAATCTTATTAATTGGGTTATATCTTTTCTTGTTTTTTAGATTTGTGTGGCTCTCTGTCAACGTCAGTAGAATCTTTGAGTCCGTCACCATTATCGGGGTCATGAGTATATTCTTCTGGCACACCTTTATTAATATGGGAATGGTCATGGGGTTATTACCTGTTGTTGGTCTGCCTCTTCCTTTAATGTCTTATGGTGGTTCTTCACTTTTGACATTTGGGGTTTGTATTGGAGTAGCGACTTCTATTTCAAATACAAGACGCTTCTTTTAGAGGAGCGGGATTTTGGCATCGATAATGCATCTATATTAGTAAAACAACTTAATATGGAGCAAATATGCTAAAAAAGATGATCAATTTTTTAACACTTGTCTTAATACTATCCGCGCCACAGGCCTTTGGTGCTGGTTTCGATAGTGAGTTCGAGTTATTTGATCGCCTTAAAGAAGATATGTGGAATCTAGGTCTAGATTTCGAATATGTGCATACAACTGATATGAAAATTCCGAATACTGATGTCATCGATGGGGGAGCTCAAGGGAGCGAGGATCAAATTATCGTGAAATCAGTACCTTATGAGTTAATTCACCGTTTTGAGAGAACATTTTAAGATTTGATTAAAATAGTACTAATATTTGACTATGTCTTTTTTATCTCGCTACAATATTCGTGTTAGTGAGGTATGCAATGAAGCACGTATCTGCAATTGGAAGTTTACTGAAGAAGATCTATCGTATCTACAGTAATCACATTCTTAGTTATCTACAAGACAAAGGCTTTACAGACTTAAGGCCAAGCTTTCTTGAAATTCTAGTTTATATTTGTGAAAACGAAGGACCAACTATCAAGGAGATTGGATCTTCTTGTGGCCTAAAAAAACAAACAATGACAAGCCATCTAAATGAATTACAAAAGCGTGGCTATATCGTTCGTAAATCTTCAGAAGTTGATAAGCGTGAACAACGCGTTTACTTAACTGAATATGGTGAGAAGTTTAAGTTCTCTCTCTTTGATGTTCTTGAATTAATTGAAGGTAATTATTCGAGAAGAATTGGAGAGGTTGAGCTTGAAAGAATTCAGTCTACTCTTGAGAATATGCACAACAAATTAAGTAATGTTGAAAGGCAAACTCTAGAGTCGAGAATTCAACTCAACCTATCTCTCGATTTTTAAGAAGTTTAAGCTACTTTAACTACAACTGAACCTTGAGTTGCCGGCCAAAATTTATAGCCGCCGGAAACGTTATTTACGTTAAAGAAACCTTTCTTTACTAGCTTTTCGCATGCTTGTATTGATTTAAGTCCATCCTCACTAATCACTAGGATAGGTGTTGTCTTATTTGTAATCTCAACATAGCGGTGATCGAGTTCTTCATACGGAATATGAATAGCACCTTCAAGCTTTACAGGTTTTTCATAATCCTTAGGTGTGATATCTAAAATAATATAATCCATATCCTTATCTTCGTAGACATCAAATGCTTTGCGAGGAGAAAGGTCATTATATGGAAGTCCCATTAAGATCATATTATCATCGATGAATTCACCATTTTTTACGCGAATTAAATGATTTCTTTGAAGTGAAACAGAGAAGTCGACCTTTTCGTCAATCTTAGCAAGGTTGCGTTCAATATTAGTTAGTCTAGTATTGATAAAATCTAGCATTTGAAAATATTTTAAATCCACGAAAATCCTCCTCGTTCCAATTTCTTATCGGCCAAATAAAAAGTGGAATGAAGGACTGTACCCTTATTTAGAAGAGAGGGTAAAAATTTCCGTAATAGATATTCCCAGTAATAACCGTTGTTAAGAAGCATGAAGTGAAGAGAATTGCACCTTCATAAATACCATAACCAAGTTCAACACTAAGGTTTGAATCGTCAGTATCATCCTTCTTAAGCTGTAGATCATCTTGAATTGAGAAGACCCAAATAAGGCCTTTACGAATAATTGGAATGATAATAATAGAGAGTAGGATTTTTAAAATAACTTGAATCGTGTACCACTTAATATCTTGCAGAGAGTGATCAAGTGATGATGAAATAATCGTACAAAGCCCTAAAATAAATCCCATGTATGAGATGGCAACCGCCAAGCTTTTTTGCACAAGTAGTCTATTAAAAGAGAGCTTTGAAATAATCTGAAATGTCTTTGAACAGAATCCAATGAGAACCACAGCAAAGAGCCATAGAAAAAGCGTCATAATAAGAGAACTATTTGAAACCTTAATAACAGTTTTTAAAATATAGGCCAAAGAAATTGAGTGAGAAAAACATATAATAGCGTAAGCATAGTTTTTACGACGTAAAATTTCATCAGCATATTCAAAGTTATAAAGAACAATACTTTCTAAAATATACAGTGAAGCTAGGTAGAGTGCGATTACCATTATCGACTCTAAAAATAATTGTCCAAGTGCAAAATACATTCCATCTGAAACATTTATTACAATATTCGAATAAATTATTCCGATTCCAATAATTCTTCCAAATAGGTGAATTGTATCAGTGGAGTTTTTTGATGGAGAGAATTTCTTTAGAATTTGATGTTTAATTGATGGAAAGAGAATTAAATGAGCTTGCTTATAAATATAAATAATAAAGCAAATAATTAGTGCAAAAATAATTCGAATAATTAATTTATCGTATAACTCATTCATTCTTTTGTTCCCACTTAGGTAAACTTGTATATTTCTTAAGTATGTCTTTTAGTGTTGTTTTATTTTCACTTTTTTTCTTGAACGCATAGTGTGCCGTAGTCACTGTTCCGTTTGTCCCAAATTCATTGTTTAGGCCATAGAAAGGAGAGCTTGCCTTTTCTAAGACAATCATTCTGCGATAAAAGTCATATGTTGGAGTAAATTCACCCCAGTGAAAGATTTGAGGAAAGTTTTTGTAGGTGCGGTGAAAGCGCCATACTTTTTGTCCTGAATCAGATGTTCTCCATGTTCCATAAGCAGGGGAGCCGATATAGATTGAACCCGGAGGCATTGGGACTGTTGAGCTTTCATCATTTTCATATCTTCTAAATAAAGACATCCCAATATTATTTTGATTCTCCAAGAAGAACTCTCGAGAAATCCTGACGTTAATTCTTTGGGGTGCTTTGAAGGCATGAATGATTTGGTATCGATGGTGATAAGTCTTAATCAGAGCACCAGTAGAAAATTCTCTTTCAAGAATAACTGAAATTGGTGAGCCCTTAAATATATTTGCATACGCATTCGCATTAGGAACAAATATTGTTCTCTTCTCAGACGGAGAAAAACTCTTCGATATACCGAGATAAAGCAAAATTAATAGCACATAAAGTGAAAACTTATTCATATCTATTTATTATAGACGGGCCCCATGAGGCTAGTCCAAAGATTCAAAGATTAATTTGAAGAAATAATTTTATTAATTTCTGCTAAATTCTCTTTGCTTAGTTTGTCCATGTCACAATGAAGTCTATTAATTGCGTGAGACTTCGAAAATTTATGGAATAGATCAGTTGCTTCGTTAATATCGAAGTATTCAGTCATTCCACCCATTTTTGAATTCCTTACAACTTTCATCGTGTATTGCCCCTTGTCCTTTGGTCTATCTGCTGCATAATACTTAGATAAACGTCCAGTTGAAGATGAGCGAATAACTTCCAGATTGATAGACTCTAGATAGGCTTGAACCTTCTCAAGAGTTGCCAATTGTGAAGAGTTGAAAGATTCAAAAATCTTTTCAGGCGTTTGATTGTTAACAATGGCCTTTGCGTAAGGATTATTTGAGTGTCTTAAAATCTTCATAAGGTGATAATCGTCGTGCTCAATATATTTTTCAATATCTGCCGGGATTAAATATTCATATGGAGAAGTTTTAAAATAGCGTTGTAAAAGTTTTTCAAGGCAAACTGCACGGTAGTGGAAGTAAACCATGATGAACATGTGGTAGCGACTTAGTAGGAAGTCATCAAAAGTAATAACTGCTCTTTCTGAAATACCAAGTGTAGCTTGGCCATCAATAATTGCAGGCTCAAGATTATCAAGAAGCCAGTCAAGATCGTAAGAACCATAACTAACTCCGCAGAAGTAACTATCTCTTAGAAGGTAGTCCATGCGGTCGCAGTCAAGTTCACTTGAAACTAATTGATGGAGAAGAGGGAAGTAGCTAATTCCATCGATTTTAAAATAATCGTGATCACTAGTTTCACCGCGAATTAAATCAGCAATATACTTTCTTTCAACTCCAAAGACTCTTTCAACTTCTTTTAGGCTATGAGCAAGGGAGCTATCTGCGATAGCTTTGATTGTATAATCTTCGTGAGTCGCTTGACGCTCACTATTTTTATCGCGATCAAGAAGATACTCTTGAGGAATTTTAAGATCAGTAAGCTTTGGCATTACGACTTCTGTCGAGTGACTTAAGGGCGCGTGGCCAATGTCATGCAGAAGGCAGGCAAGCTTGAAAGTTTCTTTAATCCTTAAGTGTTCTTTTGTGATGATTTGATTTTTGAAGAGACGGTCAAATGCCATTTCTCCAACTTTCATTACACCGATCGAGTGGATGAGGCGAGTATGAGTGGCACCTGGGAAAATATATTCAGAAAATCCAAGTTGCTTAATATTGCGAAGACGTTGGAAAAAGTCCGCGCGAATGATTGGCTCTTCTTCTTTAAGAATATGAATTGATCCGTGGACCGGGTCTCTTACTTCCATTAAAAATTCCTCAAAAATTAATTAATCTTATCTTTATTCGCAATCAGCCAATTAATGATATCTTGAGATTCGAACATCGGCTTATCATCGATATAGAGACATGGTACAGTTCTTCGTCCTGTAGTATTAATATGCCTTTCTAGGGCCGATGTGTCATTCATTATATCGCAATAAGTTAACTTAATCCCTAATTGATCAATAACATCCATAACGCGATGGCAAAATGGGCAGCCTGTATAGTAAAAAAATTCTAGTTTCATAATTTCGTTCCAAATAGAAAAAGCGGCAAAAGCCGCTTTTCTTATATTTATATTCGATATCAATAGATTTTAGTAAAAATCGTCCTCGTCTTCTTCCTCAGATGAGTCAAGGCCAAGTGCATATCTCTCATCTTCGTCAAGTTCTTCAGTAGAGATTTCTTCTTCTGGTGAGTCAAATGCATCGTTGTATCCCCAGCCAAAGCTAAGGTCATCTTTCTCATCTTGCTCATCATCAGGATTATACTCTTCTTGTAGGTTTGGTCCTGGCTCGTTGTAATCTTCCGCAGCTTCAAGTCCTACACTATCTTCAGTCTCTTCGATCGTTTCAAGCTTTGACTGTTCTGCCACTGCAAGCTTATCTTCTAATTCATATTCTTTTAGAGAGTCTGCTAATTGAGAATCAAGAGCATCTTTGTGCTTCTCTTTGTATTTTGCAATTGCTTCTTCGCGAGAAAGACCTTTGTTATCGGCAGATTTTTTTACAGTTTTCTTAGCGACTGTTTTGGCCGTTTTTGGAGCGGCTTTCTTTGTCGTTTTCTTTGCAGCTTTTTTTGCAACTTTCTTTGTTGCTTTCTTTGCAACTTTTTTTGCAACTTTCTTTGTTGCTTTCTTTGCTGTTTTTTTGGCTACTTTCTTTGCTGCTTTCTTTGTCGCTTTTTTAGCCGCTTTTTTTGCAACTTTCTTTGTTGCCTTCTTTGCAGTTTTTTTAGCTACTTTTTTTGCAACTTTCTTCGTTGCCTTCTTTGCAGTTTTTTTAGCTACTTTTTTTGCAACTTTCTTCGTTGCTTTCTTTGCAGCTTTTTTTGCAACTTTTTTTGCAACTTTCTTTGTTGCTTTCTTTGCAGTTTTTTTGGCTACTTTTTTTGCAGCTTTCTTAGTTGTTTTTTTAGTTACTTTCTTTGCCGCTTTCTTTGTTGCTTTTTTTGCAACTTTCTTCGTTGCTTTCTTTGCAGTTTTTTTGGCTACTTTTTTAGTTGCTTTCTTTGCAGTCTTTTTGGCTACTTTCTTCTTTGCCATATATACCTCGCGAAAAAGTTATAAATCGTCCTTAGTATATAAAAGAAATTAAAAATTTCGCAAGTTCTTTTTTATTTATAATGGCCCATTTAGGGCCATTTTAAAGGGGACTTGGTTAATTTAAGTAAAGTGATTAGAAGTATAAATTCGAACCAAATTCTTGCAGTTCAGTTCTTGGCAATGGGTTAGAAATGACATCTCCCGTGGCCTTAACATCTTCAGGGCTTCTTGGAGTTTCACCTTCTGGCGAGAAGCCTGCTTGAAACTCCATGTAATTTGATTCATTCTTCGCGTAACCTGACGCAGTATCTGTAATCGATGTTAGGCTAATAAGCTTTGTTGAATAGGCGTTACGGCGATGATTCTTATTTTTACTGGTGAATGGATTTACTGAACGTCCATTATTTTCCCCGCCATAATCTTTCCCAGGAGCATATGCCGTCCTTAGGGAGTTATTATTTAGTGACGGTGAAGGAGGGTTCGCTTCATTGTTCTGGCGGTAAGTCGTAATGTAGTAGAGGTTAGACTGTGTTTGTTGAGCCTTAGTGTTAATATACGTCTTTACGGCCCCTAATAGTGGGATCGTTTCACAGTTGTCTGGCTTTGCTTCTTCATCCTTTCCTAGAATGAAGTAAGTGAAGCGTGAGGCAATACTTTGTTTTTGGCACTGCGGAATCGGGAGGGCAACAGTAGTCGTTGTTGGGTCGCCATCAACATCTGGATCAAAGATTGCCTTTGAGGCTTCAATATAGGCCGTAGGATCTTGAGCACTAGTATTTCTTACTTTCGTTGCATAGAAATCCAGGGCCTTGCGATAAACGATAACAGCATCACTTAGAGTATCAATATAATCAGTTAGAACACCAGTCAGGGCCTCCCTGTCCTTATAAAGTAAAGTAGAGTGGAAGAGTGGTGCAAAGTAACCAATAGTTTTGGCCGCTGGATCAATATAGCGCACTGATGGAAAGTGATCGGCCGTCATATCTGTTTCTAAGCTGTTAACTGTTGGAACTAAGTAATTGAGAACATCATAATTTGTCGGAGCACGAACATTTTGAAAAGCTTCGATAAGATTTTGTGCTGTCACCCCGGCCTGATTTACCGTGTAGTTCGGAATATTTGCCCTTAAATCAACAAATTGCTTTGTTGTGAAAAGCCCTGCTTTCTCGCCAGTGATATTACTTGGGTTAGGATTGTAGGCAAGGGTTGGAAGGTCTGATTCCGAAGTCGTTTGCGAATTCAAATTATAGATCATATTCGGTATCGTAAATTTCACATCAACATTTGATGGAATCCCACCAATTGCAGCAGTTGTGTCAGCAGCATCTAGAAAAAAGTCTGAGGTTGCCGGTAGTGGTAGGCCCTGAATTTTTACACCATCAGTAGGGTCATCTGTTGTTCTTGGGTCACCAGTTGTTGTAAAGCCCATAATGAAGTTAGCACTTCTTGAACCAGAGGCATTTGCAATACGCGCTGAATTTGAACTCGATTCAGCATAATCTTTTCCAACTGTTGGTGAAACGAGGGCCGGCCCAATACGGCCACCAAAAGGCTTTGCTGCCGCATATGCTGCCATATCGATAAAGCCATTATTTTCTAGGAACGAAAATGGATTAAGTAAACCAAGGTACTTAGCTTTGGCCTTAACTGCATAATATGTCACAACTTTTGGATTCTTATAGAAGCCTAGAATATAGCCAGGTACAGGTAGTGAAGTCTTTGTCGATGCACATGACGCTTCTGCAGCTGTTCCGCTTGAATCAGGAACAGCAATCGTTGAAATCCCTTCAGTTGTAGGAGCAAAAGTTGTAAAGAACGTCGTGAAATTCATAATCATCGGTACAAGATCAAGATAGCGCTTTGATGAAGCAACTAGCTCACCGCCGTTATAACTGGCATCTTGTGGGATTAGGAAACTAGATAAAGATTGTGGTGAAGGTGTGAACGTCTTTGGAGCTAATTCATAAAGCACTAAAGACTTTGCAAATGCACCGTCGAATGTTGTTTTAAAAATTCCACCACCAAGAGTTTTTGCCGCGGCCATATAGGCTTTCAGTGGTCGATCGTTAATTGGAATTCCTGTCGATTGATTCTCCATAAATAGTTGCTCAGGGTTAACGCAACCAGTGGCAGAACCACCACCACAAATTCCTTGTGTAATAGGTGGGCGGTTTACGATCATCTCAAGATTTCTAATTCTAAGAGCAAGCTCCATTGATTCAATCCACGCACCTGTTCGATCTGCTGCTGCAATAGGAACATCATTTTGTGAAACACCGGCAGCAAAAGCGTAATTCTTTGCGGCCGAAAAGTTATAAGTTGAACGAACCATACAGTTCTTTGCTTTTAAATTAACAAAGGCATCCATTGTTCTTTCAAATTCTTCACTAACATCTGGAATCCCTGCGACGTGAAAGCGAGGAAGACCAGGGATTTGATAAATTGTACAAAGGTTTTCGTTATTACCAGAGCCAAAGTGAAGACAAATAGAGGGAACGTTGTAATGGTCACCCTTAACACCACTACTAAAGTCAGATCCACTTTCATCAAAGCGCTTCAAGGCAAAGTTCATTGTTGTTGTTGAGTTAGCATGAGTGTTCTCATTCGCAAGTTGGCCAAGAACGTAGTACTTAAACATCCACTCTTTATAAGTATTTCTCATCTCCCAATTAAGGTGAGCAATATTTGTTAGTTGTCTAGCTTGAGAAGCGGCTCCCGACCAGGCAGCAGTATCAACTGCATTTTGCAGATTGATCTTGGCCTTTACGAAGAGTCCAACATTCACCACAAATGCGATGAATGAAAAGATTGCCACAAGTGTAACTCCAAAGAAGATACTAATTTGGCCTTTCGTGTTCTTAACTAATTTTTTCGAATGTGAATGTTGTGGTTGTGTCATAATGCCTTATTTTTCCGGTAACTTAATGCTACCGAAAGTGGCATTTATGCGTCAATTGATATGAACACTTTCTATTTCTAGTTAGTTGCACCGAGTTAAGTTGGCATTGAACTTGTAATAGAAATAGGTACCAAGGATATGGTGCCTAATCCCTGGAGTAGAACGTTTGTACAGGCAAGGCTAACCACCTTAACCATGGCCTTTCGGTCATCTTTAAGTACTTGTTTTTGTGAGTACTTATCTCTACCAGGCTTATGGTCTTGTTCGAATCACGGATGAATAAGAACAGGGCCTGGTACCTTTTTTACCTGCTTAATTCTCAGCGACTAAATTGGTAAAATTAAGGAGTCGAAGTATGTTTACTTTGTCGATGCTTAGGAGGGCGATAATTGAAGACATTGAATTCATTTAATCCATTAGAGACGCGTACTTACAAATTTAAGAAAGCGCATATTGAATTCTTCTGTCCTCTTTGTCGCACTCAAAGGGCAGTTGTCACAAACCCTCACATGAATGCAAAAAACTACCTTCAGGTATTCATGCTTACAGTTGCTACAACTGGTGTACTTTATCCATTTATTAGCTTTGCAGGAATCTTTTCTTTCTTTCTATTCTGGGCAGGCTTTGAAGCAGCGCTTAGACTAAACTTCAAAAAAGAAATTCCATGTCCTCACTGTGGCTTTGATGCTGCTTGGTACAAGAAGGATGTGCGTATCGCGAAATCAAAAGTAAAAGAGTTTTGGCAGACTAGAGGTGGCCATGCTCAAATTGCTCCAGAGAATGTTGAGCAAGCTTTTGCAGACATGTATTAAAAAAATTTAGAACCTTCAATTTTTAATGAATATCATTTCAAGCTCTTGACGCAAGTTGTCCTTTTTTTTGTATTTGCATAGCTATTTATGACTTCTCGATAGGGGAAAGTCGTATTATTGTAGTAATGTATTCAGGTAATACTCAACCTTGCGGTTATAGCTGAATTCTTAAGTATTGTTTCAGCTATACGCGAAGAAAATTGGAGGAACAAATGAGTGTAAACAAGGTTATTTTAGTAGGACGTTTAGGACAAGATCCAGAACTTAAGTACACACCATCTGGGATGGCTGTATGTAACTTCTCACTAGCAACAGGTGAGTCTTGGACAGATAAGAACGGACAAAAACAAGAAAGAACTGAATGGCACAGAGTTGTTGTTTGGGGAAAACTTGCTGAATTATGTGGTCAATACCTAGCAAAAGGTCGTCAAGCTTACTTAGAAGGTCAACTTCAAACAAGATCTTGGGAAGACAAAGACGGTAACAAGAGATACACAACAGAAATCAATGCTAGAACAATTCAATTCCTTGGTGGAGCAGCTCCATCTGCTGGTCAAGGTGCTTCAATGGGTCAGTCTAATAACAACAACTCATTTAACCAAGAAATGCCTCAGCACGATGATATGAACCAAGGTTACGATATTTCATCGAACGCTTCATTCACAGCTGATGACATCCCATTCTAGAGATTAATTTAAATTTCTATATATGACTAAGGCCTGCTTTTGTGGGCCTTATTTATTTCTAAATACCTGAATTTTAAAGTAAACATAGAACGACTAAAGAAATCTTAACTTCGTGGCGATAAGTGAGTTGATGAGTCAGTTAAGATTTTTAACATTTCTAGTTATTCTTGCTTCATGTGGTTCTTTTGAGCAGCATGGGGGCCTTCTTCCTCTAAGCAAAGTTGAAAGTAATGAGATGCTTTTAACTGAAAGTGAGGAAGCTGAGTATCGTTACCTTGCAGACCTTTATGGGATCTCTGAAGAGAAACTTGATATCAAGGGGGACACTCCTAAGCGAGTTGTGCAAACAGAGAAAGACTGGCAACTTGAAGATATTAATCTTAATGAAATTGAAAATAGCTCATTTGTTATTAGCGACTACGAAGTAAGCTTTGTTGAAGATAAGTTTAAAAATGAAGCTCAACTAGTTGCAGAGGCCAAGGCCGCTGAAGCTGCTAAAAAAAGAAAGTCACGTGGAATTGCTTCTGTTCCAGAGGTAAGCTTAGTTCACAAGAAGAGAAGGCCAGCTTCACTCTTTGCTATGGCAAAGAAATCAACACCTGAATCAATTCGTTACTATATTGCTAAAAAAGGCGCTGATGTAAATGAGAAGAATAAGAGAGGTGATACTCCACTTCACATTGCTATCAAGAATAAGCGCTTCGATAATGTCCGTGCTTTATTAGGAATGAAGGCCGATCCAAATATTCCAGATGCGAACGGGAAGACTGTTGCCCAATATGCACAAGAGTTAGGAATAGAATCAATTTTAAAATTAATGAAGAAGAAATAAAAAAAGCTCCCTTCGGGAGCTTTTTTTTATTTTGTATATTCTTAGAATTTCTTTGAATTTATTTTGCAGCAGGAGCTGTTTCTTCAGTCGCTGGAGCAGTTTGTGCTGGAGCTGTTGTATCAGAGTTAAGTGGAGCTGCGATTGGCGCTGCACTATCAAGTAGTGATTTAGACTCTTTACCAGATTGAATCTTAGCAAGAAGAATACAGTTACCTAGGAAAAGAACAGTAAGTACAACTGTAATTTTACTTAGGATATTTCCTTGTTGGCTACCTGTGAATACGGCTTCTGAAGCACCACCTAGAAGACCTGCTTCCGCACCCTTACCAAATTGTAGAAGAACTACGATGATTAGAAGTACTGAAACAACACCGTGAAAAATCATTAAACCAGTAACCATAATTTATTTCCTTTCAATATAAATAGATAAATTAACAACAATTTATATCAACACATCGAGGCCATGACAAGTACTGTCTATGACCTGATGAGTTAAAAAATTATGATTTGATAATTATTTAGTTTGGACAACCAGTGAAAATTTGCTTTTCTAGATTGAAAAGATAGCAGTCACGTTTCTTGTAAGCGTTTTTAAAGAATAGTGGTGCTGCATTTGAAACGGCCTTTCTTACTTTATAGATTTCAGGCCAAGTAAGGGAAACAGGCATCTTTGTGTGAAGATAAATATTTCCGTTGTACGGTTTAGCGACGCGATCCCAAGCTTCTTGAGAAGGCTTATCATTGTCATCTCTATTTAGGAACCAAAGATTATCGAATTCACCTTTAAAGTCCTTAAAAAGCTGTGCAAATACTTCACCTTTATACGTGAACATATTGTCGAATTGAGTAAGCTCCGCTGTTTCTGAAATATTATATGAACCACTCATAAGGTTTGTCTTAGAGAAATCACTCTCATCATAATCAAAGATCATGTACTTGTGGTGATTAAGGGCCCAGTGACGAGGAGATGGTGCATGAGAGTAGTACTTAATTCTTACTGGTGCGACCTTATTCTTATTACCTGGAAGCTTCTTCCAATTGTAAACAAAGTAAGGAGTCATCTCTTTTGATTTTGTGCTTGTTTTATATTCTTGATTGTCGGCAACGATCTTAACATCAACACCTCGCTTAACAGCGTCCAAAAGTGCATCTGCTACATCTTTAATTACAAGGTGATTAACATTAACCAGAATATTCTTTTGAGATTCATTGATTAGCTTAATCATAGCATCGCGAACTAACCAAGTTTTCTGACCAGCTACCTTTTTAGGAGACATTCCTAAGTAGCGTCCAGTCTTGTAACTTTTAGAGCTTGGAGCATATTCTTTGTATGTGAAGTTCATTGAACTTGAAACGAATGAAGGATTCTCTTCTTCATTTGGAATATTCTTTAGATCTAAAAGATCAAGTGAAGCTAGGTTTTCTTCACTAACTTGTGAAGTGTAGATATCTTTTCCTGAATTCCAAAGAAACTTAAATTCTCGATTTAAAGTTTTAATTGTAGTACGACCTTCTTCAGAAGAGTCATTGTTGAAAATAAAGTTTTCAGAGTAACGAGATTTTGCACCACCTGAAAGGTTCGCACTAGAGTTGAATGCCCATTTATCATCAACGATTGAAAATTTCTCGTGCATTTTTTTGTAAGCGAACTTAACACCGCATCCGGCATCTTCAATTGATTTGGCATAATCAATTACGCGAGAACTACTTTTTAAATTAGGGTGAAGAACAACTTTTACATCGACACCCGAAAGGCATGCAACTTCAAGGTTCTTTGTTACTGTTGAGTCTGACCAGCTGTATACCGTTAGCCAAACTTTCTCTTTTGCGCCTTCGATTGCTGTATAAATTTGATTAAATGCTTCTTCACCTTGGTGTGGTGAGAAGAGGGCCCAGAAGCTTGTCCCAGCGAAGATATTACTTGCAATTAATGTCGTAAATAGCAGTTTTTTCATTGAGTCTCCCTACAGATTTGAGCATGGTGTATCCCACGCGATGCAAAATGAGAAGGTTATAAGAAATAATTTCAATAAAAAAGATGGTCACAAAGTGATATCAGTAACTTAAATAGATAATTTTTTTGACCTTCGGTAATCCCTTCTTTACCATTTTTATATGGGAAGAATTAAGAGACTTTGGCCATGGCTGGCCTGTGCTGCAGCGGTATTTTCGATCTCTGGAAATAGCTTTGCGAGTAGTTTAAAAATTACAACATTCAATCTACGTTGGTACGGACTTGGGGGAGAAATCTCTGGTCAAAGAACTGACGAATATCGTGATCCTTTTATCAAAGAATTTTTAAGCACGAAGTATATCAATACAGATATTTTTCTTTTTCAAGAAGTTATCGACACTGAACGATTGGGACAATTAATGGATGGCCTAGGTCACCACTGTGTTTCTTATCGTCATGAACAATTTAATCACCAGCACTTAATGATTTGCTTAAAGAAGTCACTTGATATCGTTCCTGAAAAAGGTGATGACGATTTTACTTACTCTTTATTAGAAAATCGTCCGTTTTTAAGACCTGCTCTTTATGGAAAGGTTATCGATCGTTATTCAAAACAGCCGCTTATTCACTTAGTTGGTCTTCATTTAAAAGCTGGCCCAGATGGAATTAGTGAACGCTTAGAGCAAGTTAATAACTTAAATAAGAGAGTACTAGAATACCGTGAAGCTAATTTGCCTGTAGTCATTGCAGGTGATCTTAATACTTATAGAAATACTCGCTATGAAGATAAAGAATCTGACTTAGTCGTTTTAGGTGAAGCATTCAATACAATTAATGTGACAAGAAGAACGAGTGACTATGATTATACTTATCGTAATGGTGGCTCAGGAAATGTTTTTGATCATTTCTATGTTTCAAATACAGTTGAAACAAAGTACGTTGAAATTTGGCGTGCTTGTAGTGGAAGTAGTCGAAACACAAAGAGACTTGAGAATCTTTCATGGTATCAGCGATTTATCTCAGATCACTGCCCAGTTTCATTAAGAGTTGATATTCAGTAGAAAGCTTAATTGTTAGTAAATTTTAACATTCGAATTTAACTTTAATTAGGCCTAACTGTTCATTTTTTTATGCTACTTTTTGTGGCATGAAAGCTTTAATTATTTTATCACTTACTGTTTTAACGTTTGTTTCTGCGCATTTCACGTATGCACAGGATGTGAAACCAAACGTTGTTTTATTAACCTCACTAGAAACACCAAAGGTTTGGTATCGTCCAAAAGGTTGGAAGATTGACCCCAAACTTGAAAAAATCTTCAAGAAGCACTTTAAAAAATCAGGCTACAATATTGTCATAAAGCATAGTGTGGATTTTCACGAGCTTCGCCGACAACTTCATAATCCAAATAATATCGCTGTTTTTTGGGCGTCTCATGCTGCAGGAACAAGTCAGAATACGACAGGTTCAAATAATATGGGAGCTGTCCTAAGTATTAACGGAAAGGATGTTAAGGATCTATTTAAGTCAGTCCATCCTAATATTCGCTACCTTGGTCTCGTTGGTTGTGATGCTCAGGGAATCTTAGATGAAATTTCACGTGAAGGACATTACCGTTATAATCCAAACCTAAAGACTCATTCATTTACAGAGAAAATCGATGCTAGAAAAGGACTTAGAACTTCACTAAAGGCATCGGTTGGACAACTCGGATATACAAAAAGAAGACTATTCTTCTTAAAAAAGAAGTCTCTTATTTTCCGTCACGATTTTTATGGAAGAGAGGATTTATTAAAAGTTAATCAATACTTTCATTGCGCAAAAGAGAATGGATATCTTGTTAAAGGTGTTCGTACATTAACTCAAGATTCGATGGAAGTTGCTATTACGAACCCTCAAGGTATTCTTAAAATTCTTCCGGCAGGAAAAGCTGGAGATCGCCAAGAATTTCAATTCTATCTACCATACCACCCAGAGTTTGCTCGTCGTGATATGAAAATTAATGTGGATAGTCTCATTTATTTTGGAGAAGAAAGAAAATATTTAGGTGAGTTTGATTTTTCAACAGAATGGGGAACAGACTGGCGTGTCTTTGCTAAGCCCGACGGAACGGTCTTAGGAGTTACTAAAAATCTATACTTACCAAGGGGAAGTTTGCCATCATTCGATGATGTTCAAACCTACAAGGAACTAAGTTGTAACGATACTGAAGAAATGAAAGTTCACGTCTTTTAATTAAGCGTGCAGACCCATGTAGCTGTCCGCTTGTAGGGCAGCTCCACCAACAAGGCCTCCGTCAATGTCTTTGCATGATAGGAGGTCTTCTACATTTGAAGGCTTAACTGATCCACCATAGAGAATCGATGTTTTATTTCCATCAATTGATAGATTATCATTTATATACTGACGTATATAGGCATGAGTTTCTTGTGCTTGCTCTGGAGTTGCTGTTACTCCTGTTCCTATTGCCCAAACTGGCTCGTAAGCAATAATAACGTTTTCACTGTCAATATCAGCAAGACCTTTACTTAACTGCTCTGCTAAAACCTCTTCGACTTTTCCGGCTTCTCTTTGCTCAAGTGTTTCACCAATGCAGAAAATAACTGTTAGGTCGTTGGCCAGAGCAATCTTTGCTTTTGCATTTAAAGTTGCATCGTCCTCATTGTAGATAGAGCGACGTTCAGAGTGTCCAATGATAACAAAATGTGCACCGATATCTTTTAGTGATGCAGGTGAGATCTCTCCCGTAAATGCACCGCTATTTTCTGTTGCACAATTTTGAGCACCAATTTTAAAATCATCAGTATTTTGCAGACAAATAGGGATGTGGATTGCTTGTGGAGCAATCCATGCTTCATGACGAAGTTTCGCGCTGTCGATAGCATCAAAGAAGGCGATAACGTCTTCAGTATTCTGATTCATCTTCCAGTTTCCTACGATATACTTCGTTCTCTCAGTCATATTTACATCCCTTATTATTACTTATTTATTCAACACCAAATTTTAGAGCACTAATACCTGGAAGGCTACCTTTCTCGATAAACTCAAGAGAAGCGCCACCGCCAGTCGATACATGACTCATTTTATTCGCAAGACCAGACTTATTAACTGCACTTACTGAATCACCTCCACCAACAAGAGTGTAGGCATTTGACTCGCTTAAAACTTCAGCAATAGCAAAAGTACCTTTTGCATATTCTTCATTCTCAAAAATACCCATTGGTCCATTCCAAAGGATTGTCTTTGCTTCACGAAGAATAGAGCTGTACTTTGCAATTGTTTGCTCACCGATATCTAAACCCATCTTTCCATCAGGGATACCAACTTTATCAACTGCTTCCGGCTTTCCACCAAACTCACTTGAAACGATATGGTCAATCGGAAGAATGATTTTATGTGCCGTACTTTGAGAAAAAATCTTTTTAGCAAGGCTTACATCTTCGTCACTGCAAAGTGAAGTTCCAACCTCATTTCCTTTTGCTTTTAGGAAAGGGTAGGCCATAGCTCCACCAATAATAAGATTAGAAACACTTGAAAGAAGTCTTTCAATGATTTTAATCTTGTCACTAACTTTTGCACCACCAACGACTGCAACAAATGGTGTCTCAGGTCTTTGCGTAATTTTTGAAAGAGCTTCGATTTCTTTCTTCATAAGAAGTCCTGCATAGGCCTTGTTTTTGAAGAAAGCATTAATTTCATAAGTTGAAGCGTGTTTTCTATGAGCAGCTCCAAATGCATCGTTAACATAAATGTCAGCATACTCAGAAAGTTTACGTGCAAACTCACGATCGTTTTCAGTTTCTTCTTTGTGGAAACGAAGGTTTTCAAGAAGAATGATCTTATTTGAGTTTAAAGTTAGAAGAGTTTTAATTCCGCGATCAAGACATGACTCAGTTAACGTTACTTCTTCACCCAGTTTATCTGCAAGGTAAGTTGCAACAGGCTCAAGAGAGAAGTCTGAGTTTACTTGTCCTTTAGGACGTCCAAGGTGAGACATCATAATTAACTTAGATGCTCCTTTGTCTAGGATTAGCTTGATTGTTTCAAGAGCATTATCAATTCTTGTTGTATCAGTAATCTCTTTAGTTTCTTTATCTAGAGGAACATTGAAATCAAAACGAACAAGAACTTTCTTGTCTTTGATTTTTGAATCATCAATGCTGTCAATAAATTGTAATGCCATAGTTTTTCCTAATTTTTTTTATTAAAGTTGGCTACCGATGAAACCTGCAAGGTCGATAACACGGTTAGAGAAACCTGCTTCGTTATCATACCAAGTAACAACTTTTACACTCTTTCCATCAATTACTTTTGTTAGATCAGCGTCTACACATGAAGACTCTCTCATACCCATGTAATCAACAGATACTAGTGGTTGTTTTTCAAAACCAAGAATACCTTTTAGAGTTGTTTCACTTGCTTCTTTTAGAGCTGCGTTTACTTCTTCTTCAGTAACTTCTGTTTCAACATTTACAGTTAGGTCAACAAGAGAAACGTTTGGAGTTGGAACGCGAATTGCGAAACCATCTAGCTTTCCTTTAAGTTCAGGAATAACTAGACCAACAGCTTTTGCTGCACCTGTTGTTGTTGGAACCATTGATACTGCTGCTGCACGAGCACGACGAAGGTCTGAGTGTGAAGCATCTAGAAGACACTGGTCACCAGTGTAAGAGTGAACAGTAGTCATGTGACCGTTGATTACACCAAACTTATCGTTTAGTACTTTTGCAACTGGTGAAAGACAGTTAGTTGTACAAGATGCATTTGAAACAACTGTGTGTTTTTGAGCATCATAAGTGTTTTCGTTGATTCCCATTACAATTGTGTTATCAACGTCTTTACCTGGACAACATAGAATAACTTTTTTAACAGTTCCTGTTACGTGCTTCATTAGTGATTTTTGATCTTTGAAAACACCTGTTGCATCGATTACGATATCAACTTTATCTTGTGTCCAAGGAATTTCACTTGGGTCTCTATACTTGTGAAAAGAAATCTCTTTTCCGTTAATGTGCATTTTGTGTGATTCATCTACACTTACTTCACCATTGAAACGACCAAATACTGAATCGTATTTGATAAGGTGAACGTAGTCGTGGATATCACCTGGTGAGTTAACAGCAACGACTTCTAAGTTTTCAATGTTGCGGTTAAAAATTTCTCTAAGAACTGTACGACCAATACGGCCCATACCATTAATACCAACGCGGATCTTTCCAGACATACCTGACTCCTGTGCTTAATTATTAAAAAAAATACCACTGTAATATGCCACAATCGAGAGAGATTGCCTACCGAAAGCACATATTTCTAGGAGGATGCGACGTTTTTGCTCACTGCCCAAAAAATAGCTGAACAGGCTATAATTTTACTAATGCAAACAAGTTCAAAAATGCCATCAAATATTATTCACTACAAATCCAAAGCGGATTATGAAAGTGGTGTTAAAAGCGAGGCCCCTGTCCCTGAAAAGCTTGTCAAAAACGCAACGAAAGTTGTGGAGAAAACTGCCAAGGTTGCCGAAGCCGCTGCCAAGGCATCAATCTCAACAGATGCTCTTGCAATTGCTCAGGCCGGAAAGAAGTTGGCTGTAGATGCTGTGACAACAGTTGCAAAGTCTGCTGTTAATGCACCTGAAGAAGCTAGTGAAGTAAAAGAAGTTAGTCCAATTAAGGAGCTACTTCCAATAAATAAGCCTGCAATTTTCTTTTTAGAGGGACTTCATCTTTCAACTCTAAGTTCTAAAGGAGGACTTGAGGATATCGCCAAGTCATTTAGTGATGGCGAATTTGTAAGTTGGAGTGATGAAGATAAGGTTTTGGAAGAAGTTTTAAGAAGGCCAAAGGATCAGCCAATTATTCTCGTAGGTCATTCTTTAGGAGGGGACGCTGTTGTTAACCTCGCTAATCGCTTAAATAGTGCGGAAGCAGGATTTCGAAGTGTGGATTTGCTCGTGACACTCGATTCAGTTGGCTTTGATAATGATATCATTCCAAAGAACGTCAAAAAGAATCTTAATTTCATGCTAGATCGATCTTTTATTTTCAATGATGGCCCTAATGTCGCTCGTGATTTTAAGACGACTGATGTGATTAATATCCTACGTCCTGAGGGGCATACGAAAATTGATGAAGCCCCAGATGTGCATCGCGAAATTTTTGAAGAAATCACCCAAGTTTTAGACCAAAACTATCTGGCCAAGAGAAAGCAACAACTTGCGGGCCTTTATCGCGCCTTCTATGAGATGAATCAGCAAAATAACTCATAATCCTTTCTAGTCTTTATCTTCTGATTATGCTATGAAGTGTCATGATTCAGACTCTTTTGTTATTATGTATCGCTTTGGCCAGCTCTTGCTTTGCAATTGTTGGGGGGGAAGCTGTTAATAAAGGAGAGTATCAGAGTGTCGTTGCTCTCGTTA
This sequence comes from Halobacteriovorax sp. DA5, assembly GCF_002903145.1. NCBI lineage: Bacteria > Pseudomonadati > Bdellovibrionota > Bacteriovoracia > Bacteriovoracales > Halobacteriovoraceae > Halobacteriovorax > Halobacteriovorax sp. DA5. The sequence goes on from NZ_PPDJ01000003.1 coordinate 322,339, forward strand.
GGCTTGGCCGTCCATTTTGTACTGGAGTGGCATTAACGCCTACTCATGTCCTTACTGCCGCTCATTGTCTTGAGAATAAAAATTACAAATCAATTCGTATCTATACTGGAGCAGGAAAAATTATGACTGCGGCTTCTTCAAAAGAGAACCTTGATGCTCAGTATAGTGTGGCCGCAGTGGAGCTTCATCCGAGCTTGAAATTCAAATATCCAAATGGACCTCTAGCAGACTTGGCCAGCTTGAAAACAGTTGATCTTGCTATCTTAACAACTGATGCTCCTCTTCGAGTGAAGAAATTCTACTCTCTTTTAACTGATCCCAAAGAGATTCTAGAAAAGATCGCTCCTGGAAAGCTTACGACAGCGGTTGGATTTGGTTATACTGGCGAAATCGGCTTTATGCCAATGGACTCTGCCCATGCTCATATTATTTACGGTCAAAAGAGAAAGGCCATAATTCCAATTTTTGAAGTCTTCTTTAACGAGATTGATATGAGAAACAAGCAAACAGATACTTGTTATATTGATAGTGGTGGACCTGTCTTTGTTGATGTTAACGGAGAACTAAAAATTGCTGCCATTGTATCTGCTTCATTTGGCTTTTGTGCGGAAGGCAAGTACGCAACACTTTACTCTCTTGCATACCACTCTGTTTGTTGGATTAAGAAGGTTACAGGTATCTCTGATGAGCATAGTGGCTTCCACTGTGGGCGAAATATAAAAATAGCTCAAGAATGTTACGGAATTAAGAATGAGGAAGATCTTCGTAGTTGCGCAGATAAGTACTCTGATGAAATCCTTCGAAGCTATCCTTAGCTGAATATTCAGTAACTTAGAAGATCAATTCATTTTGTTAACCATTTATAAAGATTTTTGTGAATTATATCTCGCGGGCCGCGTGTTATAATCACGCGATGGAAAAATCAAATCTCTCTAATATAAAGAAGCTCTACGAGCACAAGAAAAAAGTTTGTCATGATACTGAAATCAAACCTGAGGTTATTGAGGATTTCGTTGAAGAGGCCCTCAATATAATTTTGCCAGGTTCTGTGCGAATGCAATTTCTAAATTATGAAGACTTTGAATTGTATTTCAATCGCCACATCATTAATACGGATCAAATTTTTAATCATTTGAAACTTGATGCGCATGTCAGAGAAAAGTTAATAGCGTCGTATAGCGAAGAATTAGTGACGTTGGCAAAGAAAATAGAAATTGATGCTATTGCGCTCTTAGAAGGTGATCCTGCAGCACAAAATATCTGTGAGGTTGTTCTATGCTACCCAGGACTTTTTGCAATTGCCTCTCATCGTCTGGCCCATTTTTTCTATGAAAAATCTTTAACAATCTTTCCTCGAATGATTGCAGAATATGCACATAATAAAACAGGTATTGATATCCATCCAGGTGCACAAATTGGAGATTCATTCTTTATCGATCATGGAACTGGTGTCGTTATAGGGGAGACCGCAGTTATTGGTAATCGAGTAAAGATTTATCAAGGGGTAACATTAGGTGCTCTCTCAGTGAGTAAGGACTTACAAAATACGAAACGCCATCCCACTATTGAAGATGATTGTGTGATCTATGCTCACGCAACAATCTTGGGAGGAACGACTGTTATTGGTGAGGGGTCAACGATTGGTGGTAACGTTTGGCTAACACAAAGTGTGAAGAAGAAGTCTATTGTTTATCATAAAAGCGAAGTTCACTTAGATGTGAAGGATCGACAATTCAATATAGAGGAGCTTACATATGAAATTTAATAATATTTTGGAATCTGTTGGAAATACACCACTTGTAAAAATAAATCGTCTCTTTCCTGAGGCAAATAAGAAAAATATAACTATTTATGCGAAGCTTGAGCGCGCAAACCCTGGTGGTTCAATTAAAGATCGAATCGCAAAGAGAATGATTGAAGACGCGCAAAAGAAGGGCCTTGTCAAAGAAGGAACGGTAATTGTTGAGCCTACTTCTGGTAACACTGGAGTTGGTCTTGCAATGGCATGTGCTGTTCTTGGTTACCGCTTAATCATTACAATGCCAGAGAGTATGAGTTTAGAGAGAAGGCGTCTTATGGCACTTTTTGGTGCAGAGCTAGTTTTAACTCCGAAAGAAAAAGGTATGAAGGGAGCGATTGAAAAGGCCCAAGAAATTTGTGAGCAAGAAGCAAATTCATGGATGCCAATGCAATTTGATAATCCATCAAATGTTGATGTACACAGAGATACAACGGCCAAGGAGATTCTCGCTGATATTGATGGAAGTATCGACTACCTTATTACTGGAGTAGGTACTGGTGGACATATTACTGGTGTATCAGAGGTCTTAAAAGAGAAGTTTAATAACCTGAAGGTTGTGGCGGTTGAACCTGCGGATTCTCCTGTTCTCTCTGGAGGTGAGCCTGGGCCGCATCCAATACAGGGAATAGGTGCTGGTTTTGTACCTAGTGTTTTAAATCGAGAACTTCTTGATGAAGTTGTGACAATTAGTAAAGATGAAGCCTTTGAATTTGCAAGAAGTGCTGCCCGTCTTGAAGGCATCCTTCTAGGAATTTCAAGTGGTGCTTCACTAGCTGCAATTGAAAAGAAAATTAGTGAAATGCCAGAAGGCTCAACAGTATTAACATTCTGTTATGATACTGGTGAGCGCTACTTATCGACTGAAGGATTATTTTAATTTAAAGAATAGATTTTCGGCGTTGCTATTAGCAACGTCGATTAATTCTTGAGGATCAATTCCTTTATGAGTTGCAATAAAATCTGCAACACATGGAAGATAGAACGGAGCATTCTCTCTTCCTCTAAATGGAACAGGAGTAAGATACGGAGAGTCCGTTTCTAGTAGCATTTGCTCGACTGGAACAATATCTAAAACATCACGAACGTTAGTAGCATTCTTAAATGTAACAATTCCATTAAATCCAATATGAAAGCCTTCACTAAGGCAAAACGAAGCAAGCTCAATTCCTGAAGTAAAAGAGTGGATAACTCCTTTTCTTTTTAGTGTAGTTGAGAAGTTTTTTAAAATGGCCTTAGTATCTTCATCTGCTTCACGTGTGTGAATAACAACTGGCAGGTCACTATCACAAGCAATTTGCAGTTGCCTTTCAAAAGATTCTTTTTGAATGCTCGGATCTGAAAATTCATAGTAGTAATCTAGACCAATTTCTCCAACTGCTACAATCTTAGGGTTTGCTAAGTTGTCTTGAATTTCTTGATAAGTTTCTTCTGTAATGTGTTTGGCCTCGTGAGGATGAATTCCTTGAGTACCATAGACGATATCATTGGCCGTAAGCTCTCTAACTTTTTTAAGATTGTCTGGAGATACTGCAATTGTCACAACTTTATTAACACCATATTCCTGGCATTTGTTAAGTGTATCAATTAATTCTTGGCCTTTGAGATAGTCGAGATGACAGTGGGTCTCTATTGGACCCACTGTATATTTAGGAATAATTCTTTCTTTTTTTTTACTCATTAGTTCTTAGCTTTATTTTCTTTAAGAAGGTGATCCATAATCGCTGTGTAATCACTTAGTGGCCTAACACCTTCAATTTTTACACCATTAATTAGCTGAGTTGGTGTTGATTGTACATTAAAAGAATTTGCCTGAGTGATCATATCCACGACTGCCTGCTTTGTTTCAGGCTTTGCCATACACTCAGTAACTCCAAATTCCTTACCTTTATCGCTAATCCATTCAGCAGTAAGGTTTGCTTGGTTTTCAAAAATTGCATCATGTACTGATTTAAACTTTTGAGGTCCTACACAACTTGCAAGATAAGCAGCTTCACAAGCTAGTTGATGAAGTGGTCCACTCATTCCCGCATTACAATTGTGATCTAGTGGGTAAAAGAAATATTGGATATTAATTTTCCCTTCATACTTTTTTTCAATCGTTGGAAGAACTAAGTTAAGTGCGTTACAGGCCGGACATTGAAAGTCTGAAAAAACAGACATCTGGATTGGTGCATCTTTAAAGTCCTCTGAAGAAGAAGCTAGACGGTAAGGTGATGCTTTTTCTGGAGTACCTAAATTATTTAGGTTCTTAAACATTGCAACAATTTGTGCGCTTCTAGCAGTTGAATTTTCAACCTTTGAATTTGTAAACGCATAACCAATTGAACCACTAATAAGCATACAGACAGCAGCAGTTGCAAAGAATTTAATATCAAAGTCACGAGCTGCCTTATATTGAAACATCAAAGCTAATGCTAACCAAGAAGCAACGTAGTAAAGAGTACAGAATGGACAAAGTGTACCAAGCATTACAATTGAGTAAATAAATAGTACTAAACATCCAATACCGTTTAGAAGAAGGAGAAGAAATAAGCTTCCTTCTGCATGCTTACTATTTACCATATAAAAAAGCATAACCATGGCACCCATAACAATTCCGAAGATTGAAATAGGAACGCCTGCAATATTTGAAAGAGGTGAAAGTGTTGCAGCATCACATGTTAAGAAAGAGTTGATGTTACAGGCCGAAGCCGAACCAAATCCTACCGGAAACTTAATTTGGTAGTAGTGGTTTGTTAGATAAATTGAAAGAATAAACATCGACAGACCTGCGATGAAGAATAAAACTTTCTTGTTAAAATTTAGGCGATTTAAAAAACTATCAGTCATATTTTAATTCCTTTTTAAAATATTATAATTTCTCTTGGTTGTTTGGTTTCTTCTAAAGCTATTATAGTTGAGATTTGCGAATGTGCATATATTGGTAGATATGACATAGGCCTGTGGAAAATGTTCAGCAATTTGCTTCTTCACCTCCATCTCTAAGCTGAATGTTAATCTGCCTTCTACCATGTCAAAAGCTTGGGAGTTAGGAAAATTTTGTTTAAATTCTTCGCTAACCTCATAATTTACAGCACTTATATGAGGTCCAATGAGAATAATGTGAGGCTCTATTGCCTTAACTTCTTTATTTAGAATGATTTCTTGTGCAACTCCACGCCATCCAGCATGAAGATTGGCCACGCCAAACTTTCCTATAATGGCAATTGGTAGACAGTCAGCAGTTTTAATGGCCAATGGTTGGCTCAGTTCAAGTTTAGAGACAATCCCATCGGCCTCAATACTATTTGTGGTAGGTGTTTTAACTACAATATCCGAATGGATTTGCTTTACTTCATCAAATTCAAAGTCTGGACGATCATCGTAGGTCTCAAAGAGAAAATCACCAATTTTTTTTTGATAAAGTAGCTGTGCCATTTCTACTCCGAGTCTGATTCAAGAAAGTTTAGAACCTCTTGAAATACTGGTGGGGGAGGCTCTTCAAAGTAGAGCTTCTGTTTCGTAATTGGATGAACAAATCCAAGAATTTTTGCATGTAAAAATGGATGCTCGTAATCTTTGATAATGGCCTTAAGTCGATTATCAATTCTTAGAAGGTCATTCTTTGGAACACCGTAAAGTGGGTCCATTAGAATGGGAGCATTTAGTAGCTGGCTTAAGTGAACACGAATTTGATGTGTTCTTCCCGTTTCAAGCTTTAATTCAACATGGCTTAGATTTTGGTAATATTTTAGTACTTTAAAATTTGTAATAGAGTTCTTTCCACCTCGTACATCAACGGCCATCTTTAAGCGATTATTTGGATGACGTCCTATAGTTGATTCAAGTCTTCCTTCTGGTGGAATTTTAGTACTGACGCTTATGCATTGATAGTAGCGGTCAATATCGTGGGCCTGAAATAATTTTACAAGTTCTTCATGGCATTTCTGGTTTTTTGCAATCACCATAACACCACTTGTTCCTTTATCAAGTCGATGAACAATTCCTGGACGCTTTTCATCTCCAACACCTTGAATGTCTTTACAGTGATGAAGAATAGCGTTTACAAGAGTTCCGGTATAATTACCTGGGGCAGGGTGGGTAACCATGCCAACTGGTTTTACAACAATGGCAAGATGCTCATCTTCAAAGAGAATTTTTAAAGGAATATTTTCTGCTTTTGCTGTAGCCTCTCTTGGAGGAGGTATATCAATAGTAACTTCAGTACCTACTGGAGGCATTTTTTTTAATTCGATTTTATTATCAGAAGTAATGGAGCCTTTTTTAAAAAGCTCCTTAAGAAAACTACGAGACTGTTCAAGCTTACTCGCAAGAACTTGATCGAGCCTAGTAAACTCATCATGGTCTTCTTGGGTGATCGTAATAACAAACTTAGAATTTTGATCACTCATGACAGCTTAGTTGCCTTCTTTTAAAGCTTTAACTCTTTGTAGATAAGAGTTTGCAACTAAATCTGGATTAAGTTTTAGTACTTTCGCATATTGATAAACAAATCCTCTAACGTAAACGATAGCAGGCATCTTATCAACTTCTTCATTTTCAATATACTGTAGGAAAGTTTTCGATATTTTTGTCATATCAGACATACGACTTACATCTACTTTCTTGTATTCACGAACTTTCTTTAAGAATTCACCAGTATACTCACTACATTGCTCAATTTCTTTTTCAAATTCAGCATTTTGCTCGTATTCAAGTCCGTAGCGTTTTTTGGCAACGAGACGATTCATTTGATTCGTTACTTTTATTGTATTTTCATCAGCAGGCTTTGACGTTGGAATATAATTTGTATCATCTTCGATTACAATTCCACGAGCTTGATTGTATTTCTTTCTTTTCGTTGGATTGCTTAAAATATTGTAAGCTTCCTCGATAAGTTCAAGTACTTTATGTGCCTCTTCTTCTGATAGGAGAGAGTAAATGGCCAGACTATCTCCACTATAGGCTGCTCTTGCGGCCGCATATGCTTTTTGAATATCGTCTGCCGAAGCATTAGGTGCTACTTCTAATACTTCATAATAGTTCTTCTCTTTACTCATTTATTCCTCATTAATATATTAAACAATTTTCTTCGTTAGATTTAAGATTCTGTTGATTACGTGCTCAAAATTCTTTACTAGTGCAGAATTAGGAAACTCAAGAATAAGAGGTCTCTTCTTCTTCACACTTTGCCAAACTGTTGCATCGTACTCAAGAAAGCCAACGTAATCTAAGTTAATGCCAAAGTATTTCTTAGAAATAATTCTCATGGCAAAACCAATATCGATATCAGCTTGAGTTCGGGCCTGGTTAATAACTAGTTTCGGAGTAATTGCTTCAATTTCTCTTTTTAGTTTTAGACCTTGAGCTTCATTTATTTGCATGGCCTTTTCAATAATTTCAGATGGAGTGCGGTTTTCACCTACTTTTCCATTAAGAACTTTATCAATAAGTGGTCCAAGCTCTAGGAAGTCATCAACTGATTGCAGCTTGCGATGATATATTGACTTGATAAAACGATAAGTGTTTTCAATTGATGTTGGCTCTGGAAGAGTTACTAAGATTCCTTGGTCAGCTCCTAGGAAGAAGTCCAAAGTATTATTAGTTGTTCCCGCACCAAGATCCAGAAGTATATAGTCGGCATCAAGTTCACGAAGATCATTTAAAACTTTTGATTTATGAGCGGCTTTTAAATTGGCCATTCCTAGATTATCTTGAGCACCACTAATTAAACTTAAATTCTTAAGTGGAGTAGGAGTAATAAGATCAGAAAGTTTTGTATTTGGTTTTGTGAAATAATCACTTAAAGTTTTTGATGGAACATTTACGCCAAGACATGTGTGAAGGTTAGCACCTCCAAGATCCATATCAATGGCAATTACCTTCATTCCCATAAGGGCAAGGCAAATTGACAAGTTTGACGTAACAAGACTTTTACCTACGCCACCTTTTCCGCCACCAATGGCCCAGATTTTCTTGCCATTATTTGATGCACCTAGATATTGACCAGCATCTGCTAAATGTGAATTTGTACTATTATTCAAAATACGTCCTTGTATTACTTGCTTAACTTTCCATCATTATAGCCAAAATTAAAAAGCCTCGAAAAGGTCTTTATTTTATTTTTCTAAAATTATATATTGTTGTAATGGAAAGTATTTATAGATTCCCAAGTAAGTTTGAGCCGCACTTATTACGAAAGTTAGTTCATATTTTTGCAGGATTGGGAATTGCCTCAATTTATCTAATTTCAAATCTAGATTCATATAGGTTTTCAATTATTGTTCTTAGTGCAAGTGCCGTGTTTACTCTAATTGAAATTCTTCGATTGAAATTTGATGGAATTAATCAGGTATTCGTTAACTCTTGCCGAGGAATCTTAAGAGATACTGAGGTTAATGGATTTACAGGAACTCCTCTTTTTCTTTTGGGGATCGGGCTTTCATTCTTTCTCTTTGATGAACAAATTGCACTTTTAGCAACTCTGATTCTTTCATTAGCTGATCCGGCATCTTCATTTGTTGGAATTCGTTATGGGAAGAGAAAGGTTATGCAGGATCGTACTTTTGAAGGGTCTTATGCGTGTTTCCTGACAACATTTTTGATTGTTGCATTCTATGGCCTATTGTATTTTCCACTGAGTCTGAAAATTGTAATCTTTGCTTTTTTTACTGCAATTGCGACAGCTTTTGTTGAATTGTTATCAACTAAGATTGATGATAATTTTACACTTTCATTCTTTAGCGCATGCGCGATGGCCTTAATCAATATATTAGTGGCCCTTGTTTAATTGGCCTGCTTAAGCTGTAGCTTTTCACTAACAAACTCTTCAAAAGCTTGGGCCACGATTGGGTCCTCGTGATAGATGTGCTCATCAGTAATCAAAGAATTTAAAATCTTGATTTTATCATTGATATTATTTTGTTCTAAGAGAAGCTGTCTAATTTGACGACTCTTGATGATAAAGGTTGCCACGTAGTTAATAATTTGATCTGGCTTGTTAAGTGTTTCGATAAAATAGTCGCGATCCTGATCGTTGGGAATATTTGTTTCTAACCAGTTATAAAGGATGCTTTCAAGACGATAAAATTCATCAATATTACTCATCACACATTCATCATCCTTTAAAATAGTCACATTATACATTGGATATGGATTTGATTGAGTAGGGTAATTGACTTGGCATTTGCCAATACAGCGAACGAGTACTTTCAAAGTGTTCCCATCGACTCTCTCAATCATAAGAGGCTGTCCCATTCCAAAAACTTCACATGGATAAGCAAAGTATGTTTCGAAATCTTTTTCCATTGCCAATGAAATACCAACGGGATTTCCTGCACAAGTAGCTTCTTCAAAAATATCTTGAAAAATGTCATCAACGACATATAAAGGAAGAGATGTTCCCGGGAAAAATACTATATTGGGAAGAGTGATAACAGGAATTTCAATTCGTTCTGGAAAGTTTAAAGTCATGCTTTATCATAGCTTTTATAGGCTCTTGAAGCTTATTAAACCTTATTAATATTGGTAAATCTTCTTTGCTCATGCTGTAAAGTACGATAGCATATACTAATGATTCTAAAGCAAATTCCACATTTAGTTACCACTGTTTGGGGTGGTGAAAAGTTAAAAAAATATAAAGACCCTGAGGGGATATTTGAAGGTCCATTGGGCGAAACATGGGAAGTTTCAACTTTAGAAAATGGCCTATCTCTTTGTGAGAATGGCCAAAGCCTTGAAGAAGTTCTTGAAGGAAAAGTATTAACTTATTTAATTAAATTTATCGATACAAGCCAAAATTTATCGATACAAGTTCACCCTGATAATGAGTACGCTCATATTCATGAAGATGCGCTTGGAAAAGATGAATGTTGGTATATATTAGACGCCGAAGAAGATGCAGGGATTTATCTCGGTCTTAAAGAAGGTGTCACAAAAGAAAGACTACAAGAGGCCATCGAAAGTGGAGAAAATGTAAATGATCTCCTCAATTTCATAAATGTTCAAAAAGGTGATTTCTTTAATATTCCTGCTGGATCAATCCATGCCATTGGTGAAGGAGTAACTCTTGTCGAAGTTCAACAGAACTCGGGCGTTACCTATCGTGTTTGGGATTGGAACCGTATGGGTCTTGATGGTAAGCCTCGAGAACTTCATGTGAAGAAGGCCATGGATGTTATTAATTTTAATCCAAACGCTAATGTCGCGGAATATTTTCAATATAAGAATCTTGATAAGAGTGGACTACTAACAAGCAATAACTATTTTAATGCTAGAGTGAAAGTTCTAGGAGCAGGAGATGAGAGTGTTCTGTCGTTAAATGGTATAAGTTCAATTGTCGTTTTAGAAGGTACTTGTGAAATTGATGATACTGAAATTAAAGAGTATGGGTCTGCGGTAGTTAAGGATATTGAGTCCGCTATCTTGAAGGCAACAACGGACTCTAAGGTTTTAGTTGTAAAACAAGTTTAGATATTATTACAGCTCAGTGGGTAAGTTACTTCGTGCCCATTCTTTGTACGAATAGAAATATAAGTATTCATCTCATTTGAGTTCGTTACATCATCAAAATGAATTTGATATTTCTGGCCAGCAAGTTGGTAGTGCTTTGTTACAGAATTTCCAACTTTGTGAGTGCGTCCGATTAGGGCCTGTGCAGGAGTACGACCTTCTACTTGAATCTGATTTCCCTTTAGATTGAATTCAATATTCTTGCGCATAGTTGAACACTTAAAGTTGACTGCCGCGTGAGCAGAGGCCGTAAAGACTAGTGAAAGTGTAATTAGGCTAAGTAGTTTCATATTCCCTCCAAGATTTAGACAATCTATTAAGAGCAGGAATGATGCCAAGTAATTATTTGTGATATCAGTATGTTAGGTGTCCTAAGAAGGTAAAATGATTTTGCAACTGTCTAAAACTTATTCAAAATCCTTAAGGTAATACTCTGCTAAGTCCTCGTCAGATACCTCTTCATTCAAATCTTGCTTTCTAAGTTCTAGAGGAATATTGCTCGAGTCATCATCAGCTTTTTCGTTAAAGCCAAAAGGGCAATGAAGACAGCCACTTTCACAGCAGTAGCCACGACGTAAGTGGAATTCTTTTGTAAAAACAGTATTACCGTCTTCATTAATATAGAAATCTTTTTTGGAATCGTCGTGAGAGTTTGTCATAGGCTCTAAAAAAGTAAGGCCCCTAATTCAGGGGGCCTAAAGTGTGTGTGGTGTTTTGCAAAACGGTCACTCTTATATCTAATAAAATTTATTACATCAAGGAAATTTTCAAATTTGATCACTATAATGCAACACGCATTTAGATTCCGTATTGTAAGTAGCTAAAAATTAAAATACAATAAAATCTAGACTAAATTTATTAATAGTAACAAATGGAGCTGTCCTGTGACTAAACCTTGGCTTAAGCACTACCAAAATGGTGTTGCTGAAGAAATTAATCCTGAATTATATCCTTCAATTCCAGCATTATTAGATGAGAGTTTTACTAAATTTGCTAATAAGCCATCCTTCCATTGCATGGGAAAGACTCTAACTTATAAAGAGATTGATCATCTTTCAAAGAAATTTGCTTCTTATCTTCAAAATGATCTTGGGCTTAAAAAAGGTGACCGTGTCGCTATTATGATGCCTAATATTCTTCAATACCCTGTTGCTCTTTTTGGTATTCTTCGTGCAGGTATGGTTTGTGTAAACGTAAACCCTCTTTATACTGCTAGAGAACTTGAGCACCAATTAACGGATTCACAATCAAAAGTAATTATCATTTTTGAAAACTCAGCTTCTGTTCTTGCTGAAGTTGTAAAGAATACGCCAATTGAGCACGTACTTGTGACTCAAATTGGTGATATGCTTAAATTTCCAAAGTCACTACTTGTAAACTTTGTTATTAAGCATGTTAAGAAGATGGTTCCTTCATGGGATCTTCCTGGCGCTAAGTCATTTCTTGAGGCACTTGATAAAGGTGATGAGTCAAAATTTAAAAAGCCAGAAATTAATAGTTCTGATCTTGCTTTCCTACAGTATACAGGTGGGACAACAGGTGTTTCTAAAGGTGCAGAACTTATCCACCGTAACATCGTTGCAAACCTACTGCAGGCAGGCGAGTGGATTTCACCAGTTGTAAAAGAAGGTGAAGAAATTATCATTACTCCTCTTCCGCTTTATCATATCTTCTCACTTACAGCGAACTGTTTTACGTTCTCTAAAATTGGAGCACTAAACGTTCTAATTACTAACCCTAGAGATATTCCAGGATTTGTAAAAGAACTGAAGAAGTGGAAATTTACAGCATTTACTGGTGTAAACACACTATTTAACGGTCTTTTAAATAATGAAGACTTTAAATCAGTTGATTTTTCAAAGCTAAAATTAACTCTTGGTGGTGGAATGGCTGTACAACGTGCTGTTGCTGAAAGATGGAAAGAGGTAACAAAAACTCCATTAATTGAAGCCTATGGATTAACTGAAACATCTCCAGCTGCTTGTATCAACCCAATGGATCTTAAAGACTACAATGGAATGATTGGTATCCCTGTTTCATCAACTGATGTATGTATCAAAGATGATGATGGAAATACTCTGAACGCTGGTGAGGTAGGTGAGATCTGTATTAAAGGTCCACAAGTTATGAAGGGTTACTGGGGACGTCCTGAAGAGACGGCAAAAGTAATGACTCCTGATGGTTATTTTAAATCTGGTGATATTGGTGTGATGGATGAAGAAGGTTTCTTCAAAATTGTTGACCGTAAGAAAGATATGATTCTTGTTTCAGGATTTAATGTTTATCCAAATGAAATTGAAGAAATCGTAGTTACTCATCCTAAAGTTTTTGAATGTGCTGCAGTTGGTGTACCACATGAAAAATCAGGTGAGATCGTAAAACTATTTGTCGTAAAAAATGATCAGTCTCTAACTGAAGATGAGCTTCTAGCATTCTGTAAAGAAAACCTAACTGCTTATAAGAGACCAAAGATTATTGAATTTAGAACTGAGCTTCCTAAGTCAAATGTTGGGAAGATTCTAAGAAAAGATCTAAGAGGACAATAACCTCATTAAAATAAAAAGGGAGCTAATCAGCTCCCTTTTTTATAACTTTAAACTTTTTAATTGTCTGATTGTATCTTGATTATAAGTATTAATTCTCAACGTCGAATAAGCAGCTTCCTTCACAACAGCATCAACAAATTCTGGCTTTGTCGCTCCTGTTAATGCATCCGTCATATCAGTTGGATGTTTTACTTTTTTAAATACTTCAGGATTGATTCCAATAAGTAGGTGTAGGCGATTGATATCATCGACAGTCATTGGTTTGTGAAACTTTTTAGTTAATCCTGCCTTAGATTTCAGCTTTAGAAATTCATACTTCGTGTTGTAATAGAGTGTAAAGATCACAGGTAGACATGCACTATTACATCCTGTCGTCGTATTTACTTCTCTAATAAATCCAAGCTTTTTACCATTTTTATCATAAGCTATTTGAATCGTAGTATTTATGGGATTCTCACTAATCGTATCAGTAATACTGGTCTTCTTCAGGTCTTCTACACTTGGGAAGATCTCTTTGTGGAAACTAATATTATTTGCAAAAGAAAAGGAGAATGATAAAAAGAAAAGAAAAAATATCTTAAACATAGGCTCCTCAATGAGATTTTTGTTATTAGCGTTAATTCTTTTTCATTCTATGACTTTTGCCCAAAAAGTGCAACGTGACGTTAAGGCCTCAACAGGCCTCGATGAGGGACAATTCGTCATTGTTCCAGGTCCTTCTTATATGCCAAGCACTAAACTAGGACTCGATCTTATTGGGATGTATCTCTTTGATGCAAATAGCGGAAAGTATAAGAATAGTACAAAGACTGTGCCACCTTCTATTATAGGTGCTTATGGAAAGATTACGACAAATGGAACCGCAATGGGGGCTATTGGAACGAAGCTTCATCTCGGTGAAGATAAGTGGCGTATCACAGGTGGTTATCTTGAAGGAAATATATTAAGTCAGATGTTTCAAGCTGAACTTGAGCGATTCCTTGATACATCTAATAAGATTCGTGCTGTTATTGTTAATGTTAACTATCGAGTGTGGGGTGATCTCTTTATTGGTGGTGGGATCATCTGGAATGAGGTTATTTTTAAGGCCGATATAAATCCTGAGAATTATGCAACAAATACAGGTCTTAAATTTAATTTATTCTATGATACGAGAGATAATACATTTTCTCCAACTAAAGGCTTTTACTTAAATACACGAACGAATTTCTATCGAGAAAATCTTGGAGGAGATGATAATATCACTACGCTAGAGGCAACTTTCTCGCATTATATTTCTCTGGCAGAAAATACGAATCATTTGTTTTCATGGCTATTTGATTCAAGCTTTAATCTAGGTGACACAAATCCTAATTATAATTATAACTATGGTTCACGAGGACCGCGAGGTTACACTGGAAAAGTGTATGAAGGTGCTAATATGATACGCTTTGAAGGTGAGTATAAGCACTACTTCCAATCGATTATGGATGGAAAGTTTGGTCTAGCTGGATTTGTCGGAGTTGGTTTTACATTTGGAGGAGAGTCAAGAGTTGGAAACCAGATTCCATCAGACTTATTTGAAGCCGATCCACTTACACATATTGGGACAGGAATTCGTTACAAAATTCTACCTAAGCAAAATCTCAACTCGAGAGTCGACATCGCCTATGGCCGAGAAAAAGAATTTACGATGTATTTTGCCTTAAATGAGGCGATCTGATCGAATCACATGAAGTAGACACTATGTTCATTTTTTAGACACCATGTAATACTGTAAGTAGCCAAAATTATTGATCTTTTGTCCCAGTTAGTTGGCACTGTGATTGCACTATATAGGGCATGAAACTAAAAAAGCTAATCTCATTCATTATTATTTCTCTTTGTTCATTCCAAATGGCGTTTGCTCAGACGATCGAAAATGCTCGATCTGTTGCAAGTGTTTATGACCTAGAGGAAGTTCTTTCAGAGCTTAGTGAAATTAAAAAGAATCTTCGTGGAAATGTTTCAAGTGATCTTTCTGAAGAAGAGCTTGGTCAAATTGCACAAGGCTTTCAAGCACAAAGTGCTCAAGAATCAGAAGGTGAAGCTGAGTTTCAAACTGAATTTATTACTTTTCTTGATTCAATCAAGAAGAATTCTTGTGGTGTAAAAGATTATCAAGATGAGCAAAGAGCACAAGAAGCAAAGAAAACTTCTCGTGGAGAAAACCTTTTTTCAAGCATTGCTTCTGTTCTTGCTGAAGTTGAAGTTGATGCAAAACTAAATCGTACTCAAAATAGAAAAATCGATACTTACTCTAAGCAAGCATTAAATTACTTCACAAGAGCGAAGTCACTTAAGACAAAGATCGAAGACATTATTAATAACACAAATGAAGCTTATGCTGATAAAGAGCAGCTTCTACTTGCTTATAACGATTCAGTTGTTAAGGGCCTATATGATATTAAGGTTATCCTTTCTCCTTTTAGAAATGTGTCTGAAATCAAAATGGATCAAATTCTTCCAAAGTTAACGACTGACTTTATTGAAGAAGAAACTGAGCTTTATAATTTTCTTGTTCACGGTGAAATGAAAGATAAGATTTTCTTCACTGTAAATATTGATGGAAGTGATGTTGAACTAAAGCTTAATTCATTTTTAAATTCTAAAAGAGATGTTGTAACAGTCAATGAATCTCCAAGTGCAAAGAGTTATCTACGTGCTTTAAGAATTCTAACGATTCAAATGATGGCAACTCAAATTAAAAACTACGACCTAATGATCGAATCTGAAGAAGATAAGATCGTGATTCCTAAGAGCTGTCGTAGTGAAGTTAATGGTTCATGGCCACAACTTTTAGAACTAAAAGTTGATGAATCAGTTGCAAAAACTTACCTAGATAACCTTATTAATAACTCTGGCCTTTCATATGATGAATCTAACCTTGAGCTTATGAGCGTTAGAGAGGCTGAGCAACTTAATCCTTTAGCTGAAACAATGGTTGCTTCAACTACTGTTGAAAATTTTCTAAGAGCGGCAAAGGGAAAAGAAGCTACAAACTTCTATCAAAAATATTTGAAAGCAGGTTTTGATGAAGTTAATGCATACAATAAGTTTGTTGATATGAAGATGGGTGAGATCGCTCAAGCCTATAAGAAAAATATCTACTCTTATAAAAGAGGTACAAGAACGCAAACTTCTAAGCAAGTAACAACAAAAGATATTGGCCTTATCAATGATATTATTGGTGTTGTTCCAGAATCGAAGACTATTGAAGTTGATATTTACGAAGGTGACCAGAAGTATGTTGAAAATATTTATCCTTCAGCAATTAATGCTTCACCATACCTGGCTTCTAAAATGGCACAAGCTAGAACTGAGAATTTAGAAGATATTATTAGTGATTCAATTAAAAATGAATTAAAGAACAATAAAGTTGTAATTGAGTTTCCTTCTCTCTATTCTCAAGAGTCATACCGTAACTGGGGACTAAATACTCTTTATCATAAAGCTCTTGAGCTTCAAGATTCACAAGAGTTTAAGGTTGGTTCTCGTCACAATACAATGCTTTTTGGTTTTTGTTACAGAAATCCAGCTCAGATTTGTAAGGGACTTTCAAGAAAAGATAATGTTCTAAAGAGAGTTGTAAGCTATATTGACTCTTTAAAGATTGATGGAAAATTCATTCCTGTTGCACGCCTTGATCAATCAAAAGTTAAAGAGAGTTATGTTACTCTTGCTAAAGTATTTGATTACCTAAGAACTGGTCCAAAAGTATTTTCTGAGCTTGTAACAAATGAATATGATTACTTACTTGACCAAATGCAGGCCCTTAATCCTCTTGCAAAGGTACGATTAGGATACTTAGTTGCTCGTGAAGAGCTGCAAAATATCAGAGATGGGCAGGTTAAGACATATAAGAAAACTTCTCGTGGAATGAGAGTAGATTATAGCTATAAATGTTTTAATAATAATATGAAGGCTTATCTTGAAAACCTTGAAGAGGCAGCTGAAATTCTTAAAGTAAACCGTAGCATCAAACCTAACTTTCTAACGAATGAGTTAAAGAAAGATGAATATGCGAGACTTTGGAACACAATATTTGATGAGTTCAATAAAGACACGACTCAGATCATGACTGCTGAACTTAACTCTGGAAAAAAAGCATTTGAGTTAATTGACTCTTTATCAAATAAAGTAACTCTAGATCGTAATCAAATTGAAGATGCTGCCAATGAGACAATTGATGGCCGTCTTCTATATCAAACAACTGAGGATATCAACGAGCGCTTACAAGAAGAAGATGTAGAGAAAGTAGCATTCTTTAAAGAAATCTTAGCTGCTAAGTCACACAAAGAAAGATCAGCAATTTTTGATTCTCGTCCAGATAGTATTGATATCTTCGATGACTATGAATTAGTACATAACTTTCTAAAGTTAAATATGGATCTTAAGACTCCTGTATACAAAGAAATCTTAAAAAGATCTGCACTTAAGCGTCAGCAAGATACTTATAAGAAGCTTAATAAATTCTGTCAGATCGATGAAGATGATATCGATAGTTTAAAAGAAAACTTTTATGCAACAGTTAAGATCCAAGATCAACTAAATCAACTACTAGGTATCCCAGCTGTACCTAAAGAGTTAATGGATAGAATGGATGACTGGAATAGCGACGAGAAGTGGGCAATGTTTAATGGTGTATTTGGCTTCCTTTTAGGTATGGGTGCCGTACTTGCTGCAGGTTCATGTACACTTGTAACTGGTGGCCTATGCGGTCTTGCTATTGCAAGTGCTGGTGCAGTTGGATTTGGTATGCAAGCAAATGCCATTCGCTTAGAAACAAAAGTAAAATTTCGTGCCGATAGAAGTGAGGAATACGTAGGTGAGATGGCCGAGCTTGGTTACACAGATTCAAACTCAACTGAAAACGTAGCAAAAGGATGGATGGCCGTAGCATTTGAAGTCATTGGAACGATTTCAATGATCTCAATTCTTACTAGAAGTGTTTCAGTTGGTTCTAAGATCTTTAAAGAATCTCTAAAAGCAATTGTTAAGAATCGCTCTCAACTTGGTATTAAAGAAGCCTTAAAGCAGTCTGGTAAAGATGCTTCGGTTATCGTAAATGAGTCTGAGGTTGAATTTGCAAAGCTAGTTCTTGGTCTTAAGAAATATAGTGATGTATTTAAGAAAATGCTTTCATCAAAGTCGATGGATGATATTGCTCAAAATCTAAGAAATCTTGATCTTGATGAAGAATTTGTCGAGAAAACTCTTAAAAAAATGGACCGTATTGAAGCTAATTACACTGCTGGGAAGCTTTCTCAAGCAAGCTATAACAAAGCAATTAAGAATATTGTTGCAAGTGTTGAAGAAGCAATTACTCGTTCACATGGTGGAATCTACCGTTATACTAGTGATGTTGCTGTTAATTTAAATTACTCTCAAGTAGATGAAGCACTTGGAAGTACAGTTTCAAAGCTATTTAATGGAAGTCCATTAGAGCTTAGACACTATATGGGAAGTTATGTGAAGAGACTTAACTCTACAACTTTCAGTAACTCTTCTAAGGCAGCTCGCTCTAAGCTAAGAGTGAGAAAAGCAGACCAAGGTCACTACATGAGAGGGACAAATTGGATCGTTCGCGCTTGGAATGAAAACACTGCAAACCTTGCTAAGAATCGTCGCCAATTCTTAAAGATTTATGATGAATTACAAAGACTTCCTGAAGCAGAGCTTGCTGATTATATTGCAAAGAATGCTGATACTCTAACTGAGATTTTTGTAAAGATTCCTCTTAGAAAGAGAGACTTTCCATACATGCTAATTCAAGGTGCTCCTCACACTGGTGGATTCTTTGGAAAAAGACTACCTGTGATTTCAGCAGTAGGAGAGGGTGTTCTTATGAGAAAGATCTTTACTGCTCGTGCAAGACTTATTTCAGAAGTTGCTCGTCGCTCAGCACGTGAAACTTTAGGAATGAAGAAAGTTCTTATGGCCGAAACAGTAGGAGATATTTACCGTGGACTTGAAGTTTCAGTTCTTGAAGCTCTTCCTAAGATGAGTAAGAAGGAAGTTACTGAAGTTGAAACGATGATTGCTACTGTTAAAGAAAAGGCTATCTCTGGAATCGTTAGAAACCTAGAGAATGACCGCGCAGCTGTTAAATTCATGAATAAGTATAATGTAAGCTTTGATGGATTAACTCCAGAACAAACATTTAGTGAACTTAATAGAATTCTTTATTCTCCAAATGGAACAGTTGAGAACACTCTTTCACGCTATCTATGGGCAAGTGCAGATGTTGAAGGACTATTTAAGTCTCCAGAGTTTTCAGGATTAGCCTATAAAGTTATGAGAGATACAATGAAAAAAGAAAATATTGGAAGCTTACAACGCTACCTAAATGCTCTCAAAGTTCTAAAGATAAAGGACAATGGATCACTTGGTAGCGTCGAAATTTTTTAATTATTTAGAAAAACACTTAGTATCAGGATCTCTTAAATATTCAATTAATGCCAGCTTCTTTTGACGAGTTGCTGGTGTTCTCGCTTCATCAGCTTCTCTTTGAAGTACATCAAAGAATGCATCCATCGTACCTTTTTTAGTCTCTTTCATTTCATCAGAAGTTGCTTTAAGAAGACGAGTTAACTCCGTCATTTCTGCATCGCTGAATCCACTTGATAGAAACGAATAGAACTTATGTCCATTTGTATTGCTAAATAGGTCAACCTTTCCACCACTAACTGAAACATCTCTAATTGCAGAGATTAGATCTTTCTGCACTGGTGAGCCTACTTTTTCGGCAGTTAAGAAATATAGTAATGATTCTTCATCCGTTGCATTTAGCATTGGTGTACGGCTTGACCATTTTTGTGTCTTTACGGCAGAGTTTATCTGACGAGACATTTTTACTGGTGAGCTATAACGAGACATCACTTTAAAAATTCTTTGAGAATAATCATCTTTCATTTCAGATAAAACAAAGTTGAAACCAGCATCAGATAAATTTTTGTTCACACAAGGTGCACATGAAAGGATACCACTTTTGTTATACCCATAACGTTGTGATAGGTAGACAAAGTTATTGATAGCATTTTTGATTTCCTCTGGAGACGCGGAATCTTTTGTAAATACTTCTTCCATTCTCTGAAAACGGGCCTTGTCCTGCGATCCCGAAACCATCATCTTAAGGGTATTCATACTAAAGTCTTCTTTCTTTCCAGTGTGAGAAAGATCCTTCATTGCCAATTCAATATTATTCGCAACAACAGACCTCACTTCTTGGTCTGCGATTCCACTCTTAATCAAAAGCTCATCTAGGCCGTGACCTGCTGACTTAAATACACTGAATACCGAACCAAATGACAACTGGCTCGTAAGCATTAGGAATACTATTTTTGATGATAATTTCATTCAAACCCTCTTCTGATAATTTCTTAACTAAAATATCGGCTAATTTTGATCAAATATTTAGTAAGATGCTATGTGTCGGTGGGGAGAATCCTCAAAATACGAAGGAAATCAGGATGTTATGAAGATGAACAATCCTTGAATTAAGAGAATCGCTTGGGTACAATGACGCCTCACTTTGGGGAACGTATTATGGTAAACTTATTTAAGGTATTAGTTTTATCTACTTTTTTACTGCCAAATTTGGCCGTAGCAAGTATCGATGGAGCAACAGAATCTGAAATTGAAACCTGTCGTCGTCTAAGAACTTTCCTCGCTGGTGGCGTTGGTGAAGTTGAGTGCCAAACTGAATATCAAATCTATTCTAAATTCGTTGGAAACTATAATCGTCAAAGAGTTAAGAAAGAGTCCAAGCAAGTTCGCATTGGCGCTTTTAATTTATTTAAGCCAGGTGCAACTCAAACTGAATACAAAGATCACGAGTTAGTGGCAGAGATAATTAATCATTGGGATGTTGTTGCTGCTGTTGAGTTAACTTCAAATAATGGCCTTAGTAAAAGACACAATGATGCAATTGTTGAGTATTATACAAATCGTCTTGCTGAGCTTGAAACAACTAACACAGATGTAAATGCACTAACAACAAGAAATGAACTTGCTCTAATTCGCGAGCAATACGATTTTCCTGGATATATTCTTCTTTTAAAAGAGCTTCAGAAACTTGATTCTTCTTGGTCACTTGTTCTATCTGGTAAACAAGAGGGAAGTGAGAATGCTACAGTAAAGGAGCTAACAGGTTACTACTATAGAAGTAGTGTTGTTGAGCTAAAGAAGACGGATTACTGCAGCGATCGTTACGGCCGTAATGGTAAATTTGGTTGTCTTCCAGTTTTAGATGAAAAGACATTTGGACGTGATGTTGATGGTCTTTTTTCACGTAGGCCTTTTATCTCGACATTTGAATCAGGGGAGTTTGATTTCACTCTTCTTTCAACTCACGTCATTCACAATGCTCCATCAGATGAAGCACTTCAAAAGAAGATTTTGAATAATGTTTTTGGTGTTGATGACTATAAAGATATTGGTCCAGGTGTAACACAACTTAAATACGCTCGTTTTGCGGAAGTAAGACTAATGGCAGAATTTGTTGATTACCTAAGAAAGTCTTACTATGAGCAAGACTATATTATTTTAGGTGACTTTAATTTAGAAAGTTCAAATAATTACTGGGAAACCTTCTTCAAGGATTTCAATAATCTTGAAATTAGAATTGAGGGAGCAACTTCAATGGCCGTTGGTAAGAGTCTTTCTGATGGGACGATCACTCATGGGACAAAGAGTAACTATGACCACTTTCTATTTGATCCTAAAGAAACGACAAATTGCCAAGGTGATGGAGCTGCTAAAATCTTTAACTTCATTGAAGGTGATTTTTCTCGTCTAATTAATAGAAGATACCTAATTCGCTCAAATGCAATGTACTACTCAACAACAAGAGAAAAAGATATGTACCGTCTAAAAGCAGGCGGACGTGAAAAAGTTGAATCACTTGTTAGTAATTATGTACGTTCAATTGAAAATAAAATGACAGTTAAAAGCGGTCAGCTTGTTAAAAGATTTGATATCGAAGAAAGCAAGCAAGAGTTCTACGATCGCGTGATCGATTCTCAGTTATTTGATAAGACTTATTACAGCTATCTAAAAGAGGTAATAAGTGATCACTTACCAATCTACATGAATTGCTCAAATCAATACGACAACGACTAAATTTATCAGTGCTTAGGCATTGGTCGAATTTGGGGAACAACGAAATAGAAAGCCTCCGTATGGAGGCTTTTTTTATTATCTAAGTACTTAAAAATACATTGCTTTGGGCCGTATTTATCCTAAACGGCCTATGAAATATGTTCACAATAGAAGATATTTAGCCTTATTCGTTCTAAGATCAATTTATTAATCAACTTAATGAAAGGTTTTACTATGAGCAAAGCTAAAGAACTTATTTGTATGACAGCGCTACTAATGGGGCTGACTTCTTGTCAAAATGACAGTGCAACTATTGAGAAAGTAGTCGAGGCAAGTAGTAGTAATATCATCATCGGAAATGATGATCGAAGATCAACGATTGATAATTTAAATAAAACTTTCTATCGAAAAGTTGGCCAGTTAAGGTCTGATCTGAAGCTTGGAAACTCTGGAATTAAAAAAACTGCAACATGTAGCGCGACACTTATAAAAAATAAATTTGTTATTACAGCAGCTCACTGTGTATACCTCTCAGATACAAGTAACTTACTTAAGAATACATACTTTTATCCAGGGATCGATGGTGTCGATAATTTTGATAGCGGACGTTATCCAGTTGTTCGTGTCTATCATCCTGAACTTTATGATAATGAGAGTTTTTCTTCTTCTGAAGATATTGCAATACTTGAGCTTGGTGCTGGCAGTGATGGACAACACGCAGGGCAAAGGGTTGGAACACATGGCTACTGGGGAACAGAATCATTCCCAAATGGTGAAACACTAACAATCGGCTATCCAGGAGATAAGCCGAGTGCAAAACAATTTTATGAAACAGGTTGTGATATCACTAATAGTAATTATAACCATCTTTCTTTAAATGTAGAATGTGATGTTTTTAAAGGACAAAGTGGTTCTCCAATTTTTGTCTACAACTCACAATACGATAATTTCTTTATTCATGGTGTAATCACTAGTGAGAGTCCTAGAATGAACTTTGGAAGTTTCCTATCTAAAGAAAGACAAAAAATCATTAATACAATTTTTGATGGAAGCTTTTCGACGAGTAATGAATTTGAAGAAAAGTGGATAACAAAGAAAATTGAACAGGATCTGCTAGTTCGCATCCTTGTTAAAAATACTTGTAAGAGTAATGAGGCGAGAGTCGCTTTAAATTATAAGAATATTGAAAATGAGTGGAATACAGTAGGCTTCTACACTGTTGGTGCAGGTGAAACAAAAGAGCTTGCAGTAAGTCCAAACGGAGTTTTCTACTTAGCTGCTAAGAACAGAAGCTGGAAGTCAATTATCAGCGGTTCTTACTCATTTGATTTACCAAATAGTGGAGTCCAGAAATTTAATAAGTATTCAACTCAAAAGTATGGGGACTACGTTGTAACAGTACCGTGTTACTAATATCGAGTGGCTTAAAGAACAAAGAAGTATGCCTTAGCACTAATAGCTATTGGCCTCAATAAAAAATACTTTTAATAGCATTTCATGTACCCTACAATAAATTAAGTTTTAATTTACTTAAGGGTTTATTTTGAGAAATCTTCTTTCTTTATGCTTACTTGTCTTAATTTTATCGTCATGCACAGAGAGTGACATCGTTGTAGGTGTAGATGTTAATCCTCTGGAGAGCCTCTCTGTTGAAGAAGCATTCTATGCTCAGGCCATAGGTACTTGTACAAATAATACTCGCCAGCATAGGGCCTTGATGTTTACTGGAATTCTTTCAAGAGAAATCGCGGGAGAGCGCTACGTGGCCGAGGTAAAGATTATTCTTGATCGGAATGCAAAGACCTATGACATGATCTATTCGGAATATCCATTTCCCGCCAATATAGATCAAACAAACTTTACAACTAGTTTATCAAGTACATATGAAGTTGTGGAAAATACTATTGCTTTAAATAACTTTGCTATTATTAAAGCAACTGTAGAGAATGATAAAATTTCTCCTCTTATGGAAATCACAAATGACATTCGAAGTATTATTGATACTAGAGCTATTGTAGGACGTGCGAAGTTCTATTCAGATGATGATATTGTTAATGAGTGCTTGTAGATTTTTCTTTTCGTTTTATTCTTCAACTTTCCCATTGCTCCAGAGGCAACAGTCAGCTCCGGCTCCTGCCTCTCGCTGACATACAATTCATCCTTAACATAAAAGCCTGCATAAACGCAGGCTTGTTGAATTTGTTTTCTAGCTAAAGTGTAGGGGAGCTATAACAGCGTCAAATCTTAGCTTCGCTAAGATGCCGCAGTTATTTTAATTCTACCTTAGGGAAAAGTGCTTCCGGCGGTTGAGGCGTATAAGTCGCCTTACCAAACTCCATTAACTCAGATCCATTTACGCTTGAACCAATATATTCAAGAGCAGTCTTTGTACAGTTTGGTAGGAAGGCCTGTAGCATATAAGATGCAGCTGCCATTCCGTAGAAACAGTTATAAGCGATTGGAGCAAATGCTGCTTCATCAGCCTTATGCTTCCAAGGCTCTTTGTCGTTAACGTAAACGTTGAGGCTAACGATTAGATCCCAAATAGCATCAATTGCTTTATTGTGCTCACGCTTTTCCATGAACTCTTTAGCGCGCTCAAAATATGGAAGAGCATCGATCTCTTGAGTTACACCTTCAGCGTTATAAACTTTATCTGGGAAGCTCTTAAGACCTAGCTTGATAACTCTCATTAGAAGGTTACCGTAGTCATTTGCAAGTTCACTATTGTGTTTATCTACTAACTCTTGCTCAGAGAATTTTCCATCTCCTGAAGAAGAAATATTCTTTAGCATATAGTAACGGAAAGTATCCGTTGGATATTTTTCAAGCATCTCAAATGGATCAACAACATTTCCAAGAGACTTACTCATTTTCTTTCCGTCTTCAGCAAGTACCATTCCGTGAACGTAAACTTGTTTTGGAAGAGGAAGATCAGAAGCCTTTAGCATACATGGCCAGATTACAGAGTGGAACCAAAGAATATCTTTTCCAATTACGTGCATATCTGCTGGCCAAAACTTTTCTCTCTGGTCTGTAGTAAGAGCAGAGTAGTAGTTAATTAAGGCATCAAACCAAGTATACATAACAAATTTGTCATGACCTGGAACTGGAACACCCCAGCCTTGGCTTGGACGAGAGATGGCAAGGTCTCTTAGATCGTCATTTTCAAGACGAGAGAGGATTTCTTTGTAGCGTGCAGTTGGCACGATAAAGTCTGGATTTGCTTTTAGGTGATCGATAATCCAGTTTTGGTATTCACTTAGCTTAAAGAAGAAACCTTCTTCTTCTTTTAGTTCAAGTGGCTTGTGGTGTTCTGGACAATTGCCATCTGGCGCTTGTGCTTCTGTATAAAAAGACTCACATGAAAGACAGTAATTACCAGAGTAGTGACCGTGATAAATCAGTCCTTTGCTTTCCAGGTTCTTCCATAGTTCAACACATGTATCAGCATGGCGCTTTTCAGTTGTTCTAATGAAATCATCGTATTGGATATTTGCTTTAGCACATAGCTCTTTGAAGATCTCAACATTGGCATTTACGAACTCAAGTGTATCAAGTCCAGCGGCTTTTGCTGATTCAATTAGTTTTTGTCCGTTCTCATCAGTTCCTGTTAGGTAGTGAACTTCTTTTCCAAGAAGTTTATACCAACGAGCGTATGAGTCAGTTACGATCTTCTCATAGGCATGGCCAATATGTGGACGCCCATTAGGGTAGTCAATTGCAGTCGTCGTATAAAATGTATTTTTCATAATTATCCTTTTACAACAATATTACAAATTCTACCTGGTACGTAGATTTCTTTTACAATAGTTCCTGTTAGGAATTTCGCAACTTTCTCATCAGCTTTCGCTTGAGCTAGAAAGTCTTCTTTTGAAATATCTGCTGGAACATCAATTGTTGATCTCGTCTTACCATTTACTTGGATGGCCATTGTAATGAGGTCATCTTTTGCAAGGTCAGCATCAAATACTGGCCAAGCTGCAAGTGAACAAGAAGTCGTCTCACCTAGGTTTGCCCACATCTCTTCAGCAGCGTGTGGTGCAAATGGAGAAAGAAGTCTTGTGAAGGCCTTAGCTGTCTCAACAGAAACCTTGCCAAGCTTGATAACTTCATTATTCATTACCATCATTGCTGAGATAGCTGTGTTAAAACGTAGGTTCTCAACATCTTCAGTAACTTTCTTAATTGTCTTATGTAGGTGCTTTAGAACGTCTTGGTTTGTTTCTTGACCTTCGTAAGTATTTTCTGGGTTACCGTAGAAAGTGAAAGACTTTCTTAGGAAGTTAAATACTCCTTTTACACCTTTCGTTTGCCATGGCTTAACTTTTTCAAGTGGCCCCATAAACATTTCATAAAGTCTTAGAGCATCGGCACCGTATTCAGCGATAATATCATCTGGGTTTACAGTGTTTCCTTTAGACTTACTCATCTTCTCACCGTGCTCATCTAGGATAAGACCTTGGTTGAAAAGTTTTTGGAATGGCTCTTTTGTTGAAACTAGTCCTAGATCAAAAAGAACCTTGTGCCAGAAACGAGCATAAAGTAAGTGTAGAACTGCGTGCTCAACACCACCAACATATAAATCTACTGGCATCCAGTATTCTTCTAATTGTTTATCCCATGCAACTTCAGAGTTTTGTGGATCGATGAAGCGTAGGTAGTACCAACAAGAACCTGCCCACTGAGGCATCGTGTTTGTTTCACGTCTTGCTTTCTTTCCTGTCTTTGGATCAGTTAGGTATAACCAGTCATCAATACGTGCAAGTGGAGATTCACCAGTTCCAGATGGCTCATATTTTTCAACTTCTGGAAGACCAACTGGAAGCTCATCTTCATCAAGGCATCTTACTGTTCCATCTTCAAATTTAAGAATTGGGAATGGTTCACCCCAGTATCTTTGACGAGAGAATAACCAGTCACGAAGTTTGTAGTTAATTTCTTTTTTTCCAATTCCTTCAGCTTCAAGGTGAGCGATTGCTTTTGCGATACCGTCTGCCTTATTAAGCCCATCAAGGAAACCTGAATTAATATGAGTTCCGTCACCTGTGAATGCAGCTTCATTTACATCGCCACCTTCAAGTACTGGAGTAATTTCTAGGTCGTACTTCTTAGCAAATTCCCAGTCTCTTTCATCGTGAGCAGGAACGGCCATGATCGCACCAGTTCCGTACGAGATTAGTACATAGTCTGCAATCCAAACTGGAATCTCTTTTCCATTAAGTGGGTTGATTGCATAGGCTCCAGTGAATACACCAGATTTATTTTTGTTTAAGTCTGTTCGATCAAGATCTGACTTAAGAGATGCTTCTTTAATATAAGCTTCTACTTCAGCTTTCTTCTCATCTGTCGTAATTTGAGCAACTAGGTCGTGTTCAGGAGCTAGAACCATATATGTTGCACCAAATAGAGTATCTGGACGAGTTGTGAAAACATCAATTTTCGAATCAACACCTTTTACAGAAAAAGAAACTTGGGCACCTTCAGAGCGTCCAATCCAATTTCTTTGCAGCTCTTTAAGAGACTCTGGCCAATCAAGATCATCAAGGTCTTCTAAAAGACGATCAGCGTATTCAGTGATTTTTAACATCCACTGCTTCATTGGCTTTCTGATTACAGGGTGTCCACCAACTTCAGATTTACCATCGATTACTTCTTCGTTAGCTAAAACTGTTTTTAGCTCTGGACACCAGTTAACAGAGATCTCGTCTTCAAATGCTAAACCTTTATTGTAAAGTTGAGTGAAGATCCATTGAGTCCACTTATAGTAGTCAATACTTGATGTTGCGATCTCACGATCCCAATCATAAGAAAATCCACAGGCCTTTAGTTGTCTTGTGAAATTTCCAATATTTTCTTTTGTGATCACACTTGGGTGTGTTCCAGTTTTGATTGCATAGTTTTCTGCAGGAAGCCCAAAAGAATCCCATCCCATTGGATGAAGAACATTATGTCCGTTCATTCTCTTGAAACGTGCAAGAATATCTGTTGCTGTATAACCTTCAACGTGACCTACGTGAAGTCCTGCTCCAGAAGGGTATGGAAACATGTCCAATACATAGTATTTAGGTTTTGATTTGTCTGTTGAGTCTGTTCTAAAAGTTTTGTTGTCGTCCCAAAACTTCTGCCATTTTGGTTCAATTTCACCAAAGTTGTACTGCATTAAAAGCTCCTGAATTTACTAGTAAAATATCAGGCCGAATTATAAACCCTATAATGTAGATCGTCTATTATGTGTGTCGCGTTAACTTGGGGATGCCCCGCTAAAGGAATTGCCAAAATAAGTCAGTGGATTTATACTTAAGCCATTAAAAGTAGATTAATTTTTTGAATGGAGAAACGATGTATCGTTTAGTGCTTTTTTCCCTAACGCTAGTAGGGCTAGTTCTTGTTATGAACCTATCGGGTTACCAGAGTGTTGAAGTCAACAATGAGAAATATAACTTTGAAAATGCAAAGAAAGCGCACGCTGCTCACTTAGTTGAAGTTGCGGAACTTGCTAAGAAGCACGCAGAAGTAACAGCACCTCCAAAAGTTAGTGATGAAGTTATCGAAGAGAAGACTCTTATTCCTCTAGATACTCCACAACTTGTTAGAGCAGATAAACTTTATAAGCAATGTATTGCATGTCACGCTAAAGATGGTTCAGGGAAAGCTGCAAATAAGGCACCAAGAATCGGTGGTCAAATGGAATGGTATATTGAGAAGCAACTTCTTGATATGAAATCAGGGGCCCGTGTTAACCAACAGATGTTAACGATTGTTAAAAAACTATCGACTGAAGATATTGCAGACCTAGCGGCTTACTTATCTAAGGTGCCATGGGGCGGAGTTAAAAACTAAAATTGAATATCGATAAGAAGCCGCTTTTAAGCGGCTTTTTTTTTGGGAGCAACCATGAGAATATTTTCACTTTTACTACTTTTGACGATTACTGCTTGTGCATCTAAACCAAAGCTTTATCCGAACTCAGCCTATCAAAGATACGGAAAGGTCCAAGCCGATCGCGATATTGAAATTTGCATGGCCAAGGCCGACGAGTTTCTTGAGAGTGATCGTGGAAGACAAATGGTTCGTGAAGGTGGAAAAGGTGCTGCGTGGGGTGCTATTGTAGGCGCTGTGGCAAGTGCAGTCTTTGGTGGTAATGCTGGTAAAGGTGCTGCTCAGGGGGCCGCAATTGGTGGTGCTAGTGGAGCCGCTTCAGCGGGGCTTAGTGAAGATCAGATCAAGCAACGTTTCGTAAACCGTTGTCTTGCGGAGAAAGGCTACGAAGTAATTGGGTGGAGATAAATGACTTTATATCGTTATAAAAATATTGAACCGACAATTGGAGAGGGATGCTTTATTGCAGACTCTGCTGATGTTATTGGTAAAGTTTTCTTGGGAAAGAATGTTTCTCTTTGGTTTAAAGTTGTGGCCCGTGGGGATGTGAACGAGATTCATATTGGCGACAATTGTAATATTCAAGATTTAACAATGCTTCATGTAGAAGATAATATTCCCCTAATCATTAAAGAAAACGTTAGTGTTGGTCATAGTGTGACTCTTCATGCTTGTACAGTCGAAGAAGGCTGCTTAATTGGTATGGGGGCGACCGTCTTAGATGGAGCAGTTATTGGGAAAAACTCAATTGTAGCTGCCGGAAGTGTTGTTCCTCCTGGTAAGGTATATCCTCCTGAGAGCTTTATTATCGGAACGCCTGCTGTGGTTAAAAGGAAGCTTACTCCACAAGAAGTAGAGCAGTATAGTAACCACTATAAATCGTACTTAATAACAAAAGATGAGTATTTAAACGAAGTCGAAGTTATTTGCTAAGCTTTAATAGATTGAAGACTTTATCAACAAGGTCATCTCTTGAGAAAGGCTTAACAAGAACATTTGTTACTCCTGAATTGATTACACTCACCATTGATCGGTTATCTAAGAATCCTGAAATAAGAAGGTATTTCATCTTCTGATACTTCATCGACTTACTTGCTATATCAATGAAGTAAGTTCCATCTTTATCAGGTAATTTGTAATCAATAATAACTAGATCGAAATCTTCATTTCTTAGTTTTAATAAAGCAACACTTACAGAGTCGGCCGTGACAATATTTCTAAAAGCACCAGTTTGCTCCAGAAACGTTTTTATTAAAAAGCAAATCTTATCTTCATCATCTACGATGAGAATAGAAGGTTTTTTAGGTGTAAGTGAATTCTTAGAAGGGGACATGGCCATTAGTCCTGCTCCTCATTTTTAATACCAAGCATATTTAATATATCTTCTCTATTAAAAGGCTTCTCAATAAAGCCTTTAATCTCTTTATGATTATCAAATTTTGATTTATCCGCTACTCCTGACATTACGAAAGTAGGGGTATTGAGGCCATTTTTTATGATATCTTTGGCAAACTCAACACCATTCATATTTGGCATATCATAATCAGTGATTATGGCATCAACATCAGTACCTTCTAAGATTCTTTTTGCTTCAATAGCACTTGATGCAAAGATCAAAGTAATAGGTCCTTTTGCAAAAAAGTTCGTAAAAAGATTTAAGATCTTTGGTTCATTATCAATGATTAAAACTTTTTGGAAGCTATGGTTTACACTAAGTTCACTATCCGTAAAAGTTGTCGTTTCCATTTTCGGAAGAGTGATTTGAAACTCACATCCAGTTTTTGTATCAATTAATTCAAGTGATCCCGAATATGAATCAATGATTTTAGAAGAAATTGAAAGTCCAAGACCTGTTCCTTCTCCTACCTCTTTCGTGGTAAAGAATGAATCAAATATCTTTCCTCGATTTTCTTCAGGAATACCTCTTCCATTATCTTTAACTGTAATGATGTAGCAGACATCATTGCTGGAGATTGAAAGTGAAATTTTTGGATCTTTAGTATTTGCCTCACCCAGAGCGTGAATTGCGTTGGTAACTAAATTGATAATAACCTGTTCTATCTCGATAGGATTAACTTTAACGATCGAAGATGTGTTTACATTAAAATCAAGAGATATCTGATTCTGCTCTAATGGTAGTTTCAGTAGGGTAAGAGACTTATTGATAATATCTTCAAGGGTAATAAACTTCTTATCACTCTCTCTATTATGAAGAAAGCTCTTTAAGCCTTTGACGATTTTAGTGATACGATCAATTGACTCACGAGTATCACTAATACTTTCGTGGATAATATCATTTTCTTTTAATTCTTCTCCGGCCAAAAGAACACTAATTAATTCAATATTTCCTGAAGCAATAGTAAGTGGATTTGAAATCTCATGGGAAATCGTTGCTGTAATTTCCCCAATTGTACTTAACTTATCAGCTTGAATAATTTGATTGTGAATTTGCTTCAGCTCTTCAATTTGATAACGATACTTCGTATAGAGATTTTTCTCGATACTGATGTCGTTAAAACAAATTACTTTCTCGTTGTTGTCACTTTCAATTGCTTTGATAATAACGTGATAGAAGGTTTGATCTTCTAAGAAAATCTCTACTTCTGGCCCTACCTTTACATCATTCATATCTTCAAGAAAATCTTCAATATCAAAGCCGGTAAATAGGGTGCTAAGCTTTGGCGATTTTTTTAAAACTCTTGGCGACTTTTTGAAGAATGAAGCAAAGAAGTGATTATAATAAACTATCTCATTGTCATTATTTATGACACAGATTGGTTCAAAAATGGAGTCGTATAATTCGTATTTTGCCATCAGTTACATCTTTGTTTACTTCATCTGTTTAATGAATTGAAAGTACTGTGCTTCAATTGCATCAAATTCGAGTTCTTCACCTTCATCACTTTTCATAACAGGTGCCTTGTTATCAACGACATCACTTGTTTTAATAAGCATCATTTTTACATCGTCTGAAGATTCTTCGTAATATGGAGCATAGAAGCTTTCAACTTTTATTCCCGGTTTTATAAAGCCATGAACCATATTAATTTGTTCAATAACTGCCTGTGGACAATGAGAGTAGGTGATTGAACCAGTCAGCTCTGAAAGCATATTAATCCATTCACGAATTCCACATGAGTTAATCATCTCAACAGCATCGAAGTTGATATGAAGATTTTTATCTTTAACTCCAAGGATTGGTGTTAGATCAGCATCTTCATCAATTCTTCCAATTAAATTTAAAATCGTTTCATCATTTTCGGCCTTAATTTCGACCTTTAAGTTACTCATATTTTAATCCTTTAAATTATAAAAACTTATTGATGGTATTCTTTTACTAATATCTTTATACCGTTTATTTTTTTCAATATAGATGTAGAAGCTAGTGCTATCTTGATTTCCAACAATGTGAAGTTGATCACAATTTTGAAGCATCAGATAAAGTCCAAGCCCTGCTCCACGTCCTTCCTGCCTCGGTGTCTTCTCTACAGCTGCTCGGTAGAGAGAATTTATAATTGAGGATTTTCCCACATTAGTATAACTCCTGTAGTGGAGGATCGTTTTATGTTCATCTTGAGAAATTTCAATTTCTCCATGTTTTTGGCTGTTTACTCGATGAAAAATATCATTTGTGTAAAATTCATTTGTAATCAATTTTAATTTATTTTCAAAGCTATCGTGATAATCTTTTAAGTCAATACCATCGAGTAATTGATGGCACTTCTGATCAAATTCATTTTCAAGAGTTATTTCTATTTTGTTTGTTTTTTTTGAATTGATTCTACTATCAAGATTGTTTTGTTTCTGCTTTGTTAGATAGGCAATAACGCTCTCAACCTCATCTTGTATGCAAGGGGAGGCTCCAATGAGGTGATTTGTTCTGTTGTCTTTAAGGTACTTTAAGTTCACAAGTATATCGTAGCGACTCAAAAAGATATCACTTGAATCAGCTAACTGATCACTGATTTTAAGATCAAGACTCGAGGATTGAATTTTCATTTTTTCAATCTCTTTAAATTGTTCGTTTGCAATCTTAAATTCTATACCCATAAGTACATCACTTTATTTCCTGGCAGATGAGTGTAAGATCATCATCAAATGAATCACTTCCTCTGTGGTCGTATACAACAGAAACTATTGTATCACGAATTTCAGTGGCCGTGTGCTCTCCATATGTCATTAAGATCTTTAGTAATTTTCTTAGGCCCCATTGTTTGCCTTCACTATTTTCTGCCTCTGTTATTCCATCTGTCATATAAACAAGCAGATCACCTTGTTCTAGAATGATCGTTTCATAGTCGTAGCTAGAGTCTGCACTTTCTCCAAGTCTTGGCCCTTTAGCATCAAGTAGGGGAATGATATCTGCTTTAGTAATCTCAGGCTTTTTAGGAACCTTAAGCACTTCTAAGTGACTTGCATTAGTATATGAGTATTCCTTAGTCATTGTGTTATAGACCGATACAAAGGCAGTAAGAAGTATTTTATTATTTGAAAGATTAATAACCTTATTTAGATGTGAAGTAATTAAAGCTGGCGAGATTTGACTCGAATCTTCTGTCAGTCTTATTTTAATACTATTAAATGCAGAATTGATTGCTGAAGTTAGAAGGGCCGCTGGCAGGCCGTGACCTGTTGCATCTGCTATGATGGTAATAATATATTCATTAAATTCGAAGTGTCCCCACCAATCTCCACCACACTCAGAAGCTGGAGCAGCATAAGAGCTTAGGCGAACATTTGGTGTATCAATATCTTTTGGCGGAAAGAACTCTTCTTGCACCATTTTAGCAACTTTCACTTCTTCATCTAAGCGTGCTTTCTCTTTCATTTTTTCAATATATTCTAGAATCTCACGACTCATTTGATTAAATGAGTCTCCAAGTGTCCCGAGCTCATCACTAGTGTTGATCTCTACTGTTGATTCAAAATCTCCCTGACCAATACTGATGGCCCTTTGGTAAAGCTTTTCTATCGGCTTTGAGATTGTTTTTGATAGAAGGATAATAATTATAGTCGACAGAGCAATAATAAAGACTGCAAAGAATATAGCTCGCTGAATAAGAAACTTTGTTACCGATAGTGCATCCGACTCTGAAATTGTTGAAACAACAGAAAGTGCAAATGCCTTTGTTTGTGCTATGGAAACAAGGTAGTCGTCATTATTGAAAGTTAACTTTTTTACAATGTTATTTCCCTTAAGTTCATTCTTATCATAATTATGAAGTCCAATAAGGTCATTTCCAAGAACAAGTGCTCCATCTTTAAAGACAAGCGTATTATATGTTCGATTTTGTGAGAGTAGGTTATTTAAAATATTGGCCTTGATAACAATTGAAGTAAGACCTTTATTTATCTTTTTAGTTAGAATAACAAAAACATCTTCTTTGTATTTGAAAGAAGTAAGTGAGTTATCTCTTGTGCTCTTAGGAATCACTAACTTGAAATCATTTTCATTTTGTTCAAAATCTTTATTGATTATGAATTGGTTCTTTTCAATGAAGGCGAGAATATACTTACTTTCTGCTACGGCCTTTGCTCTAAGTTTATTGTTCTTTATAAGAGATAAATTTTGGAGATCATTCTCAATTTTATTAAGAGTATAGTTCATCTCCTTAGCAACACTTGTAACATTGAATAGTGAGTTCTCATATAAGTAGGCTTTCTTATCCTTTTCAAAAAGGTGAGTGGCATACTTAGTTAGAAAAGCGATAACAATTATTAGCAGCGCTGTATTAAGCGATATTAATTTAAGCTTGATCGGAAATGTCGGTCTTTTGCCCATTATTTACCTATGTAGAAGTCTATTGAATATTTAGATACAATGATATTAACGATTTGCGTCATGCGCAAGAATGAGAAAAGAGTACCAGGAACAATTTTGGGGCGACTAAATTCATTAGTTGATACATTTCTAATCTTGATGTGCCTTTGTGTTGCGGCCTTTGCCGGCAACCAAGTTTTTAACACATCATATATTCCACCAATCATGGGTGGGGAGCGCATTACTTTAGGCCAAGTCTTCGAATTACAAAATGATGTGAGAAGAAGAAGTTTTGATAATTTCTCTTGGCATGATCTTGGTTCAAACGAAGCACTTTTCCATAATGATCGTATTTTCACAGATAGAGATTCTACTACTCAGTTGGAATTTAGCTCTGGTAACCGCATTAAAGTCTCCGAAGAGAGTCTATTTAAAATCACACAAGAAACAGATGGAATTAATCTTAATATCGAACAAGGTGTTATCTTTGCTACTCTTAATAATGCAAGTGAAGCCTTTGTTGTTAAAGTAGGTGATCAGATCTATGAGATCACTTCAAATGATTCGAAGATTAAGATTTCAAATACAAATGGTAATAAAGAGTTATCTGTTCTTGATGGTAAGGCAAGCGTAAGACTAGGCGATCGTGAAGAAACCATTGAAAAGGGTGTAAGAGTACTGCTTACTGATGAGAGCTATACTATTAAGCAGAGCTGGCCAAGCGAATTTTCTCCCGTTGATGGTGATGTGTTCTATGTTAATGAAAAAAATAAAATTACATTTAAGTTTAATGAAAAAGTAGAAAAGTTATACATTTCAAACTCTCGTGAAGCTTTTGAAAACGGAGAAGCACATACTGTTAATGGACTCGAACTTAAGTTAGAGAATTTAGCTCAAGGCAGTTACTATTGGCAGGTAAGTGATGAAAGTAATGTTTCAACGGAAAAGTCATTTGAAGTTATCTATGAAGTTGTCCCTGAATTTGAAAACCTCGATGAGATTCAAAACACCGTTTTAGTGAATAAAGAGAAGCTTATTTATACTCAAGCATTTGAAAATATCGAATTAATGATTAATGGAAAAGTTTGGGAAGATTTTGATTATGATGAAGGTGAGTTGAAAATTTCTTTTGAGGAAGTTGGTGAGTATGAACTTTCTTATCGAAATAAAAGTGAGACGCATCCTTATGCGCTCTTTTCTAATCCTGTTCTAATAAAGGCCGTTGCAAAGCCTGGAGATATTGTTTTAAAGAGACCATTTAATGGCGAAGAATATTATTTCTATAATGATGGTACTGTTAAATTTTCTTGGGAAACTCAAGATCTCTTTAGTGGGGTTAGTACTTATCTAGTTTTAAATGGCAAAAGACAACTGGTTGCTGGGAGTTCTTTTTCTACTAGTGTTAATGAAAGTGGAGAATATTTTTGGTCATTGGAGTATGTCCTAAATAATGAAGTGATTGCTCGTTCAAAAGAAAATAAATATGTTGTTACTTTTGATAATGACAATAGTGCTCTTGAACAAGGACGTAAGATAGTTGTTAAAAAGCCAGGTGATGTTATTGATTTAAC
The DNA here is from genome assembly GCF_002903145.1 of Halobacteriovorax sp. DA5. NCBI lineage: Bacteria > Pseudomonadati > Bdellovibrionota > Bacteriovoracia > Bacteriovoracales > Halobacteriovoraceae > Halobacteriovorax > Halobacteriovorax sp. DA5. The sequence continues at coordinate 358,510 of NZ_PPDJ01000003.1, forward strand.
ATGGCAGCAACAGGGGAGTGATGAGTTCATTGTTGAGATCTCTCGCGATCGTAATTTTAGTGCTATTAAAGAATCTATAAAGACCACTGAAAGTAATACTAAGCTACTTATTAAGGAACTTGGTGTTCACTATTGGCGTGTTAAGAATGAGGAAAATAAATTTGTTCCTCCCGTTAAAATAATTATTGTACCTCCGCCGCCACCAAAAGCGCCTCGTATTGATAAGGTCGAAAAGAGAGTTCAAGTTATTAGGCAGTCACTACCAATTGCCATCGTAAATTTACTAATTGATCAGGCATTTGCTCAAGAGAAGATTGAACTTAAGTGGGAGCCTGTAAGTGATGTTAAAGAGTATCGTATACAGATTCTTGATGGTGAAAAAATTATCGTTGATGAGAAAGTTAAGAATAATCGTTATGAGTGGGATGACTATCTAACAGGTAACTTCCAGTGGAGAGTTTCTGCAATTGATTATTGGAACCAGGAAAGTCCATTTTCTGCGCTTGAGGATTTAATCATTACAAAAAAGTTTGGTGGAGCAAAGGGGATTGATCTCGTTTCTCCAAGACACGGCCTTGTTATTAATGAAGGTGATATTGTTGAGATGAAGTTTGACCAAGTTCGTGGAGATAAATTCTTTATCGAAATTTCAAAAGATAAGTATTTCACAAATATTAAGGAAATACCTCTTGGAAATAAAACAACTTATACTTTTAGAAATAAATTAGCAGAAAGCTTTTATTGGCGCGTTAAGGCCATTGAAAAGAAGGACGTAATCTATTCTAAAAAAAGAAGAGTTGATGTTTTAAGTAAAAAAATTGCCAAAGTAGAAAACAGTAGAAAAAAGATTTTTACTCCAGGTAATAAGAAAGAAAAAAATTGGTATGTAGGCTACGCTCCTGAAAAAACAAATTATGAAGCCATTAGTAATGGAAAGAAAATTGTCGTTGATGATATGAACTTGATCTCATTTTATGCTGGCCTTAAGAAAGATTTTAAGGTCGCTGTAACTGATTTTGAATTACGTCATTCGAGTGGTGTTGTTTTTGATGATCTTGCATTTAATCAAACGCGCTTAAAAGTTAGCAGTCACATGCCCTTAAAGAAGCTCCCTCGCTTCAAATATGGTGCGGCAGTTGCTTTTGATTATCGAAGTACCCTTTCTTATGAGGGAAGTGAAGTTGTTTCAAATGCTGAGTTTACTTTCAATATTGGTATAAGCGGTATTTATGAATTTGAAAAAATTAAGATAAAAGCAGAGTATTTCATCCTTGGTTTTTCTGGCCTTAATGCAGAGGCACTCTATCAGATTAATAATAAATATCAGGTTGGTTTCCAATATCAGACCCTTGAAAAAGATGACCCAAGTATCACGCTTGATAAGATGGCCTTCAAACTTCAGTATAGTTTTTGAAAATATATTTTATGGACTGACCAGTATATGGGCCAGATTTTTGGCCCAATAATCTTAATATTCCCTTCTAAGTTATTGATAATGAATAAAAGTAAGGCCATTTTCGGGGCATGCCGATGGGCGTTTTATAATTAGAGCAGGTTTAAACTTGAACTTGTGAGGGCATTTTGAAAAGAGAAAGTAAAAGGCCACATTCACATTTATATTCGGTAAAGCTATTTGCTTTTCTCGTTGGGGTTATGTTGGTTGCTTCATCTTGTGTTCCACAAGATGAAGTTGAGGATTTAGTAAATGTACCGGGAGCAGATCTACCAACGCTTCCAAATCTTGATGTAGCTTGTTACCAAGATGTGTATGCACCTAAAGAAGAAGATATTACGAGAAATATAGATATTCTGGTTATCCCAGATACTTCTGCTTCAATTATTTCTGAAAGAGCGCAAATTGCAGAAGGATTTAATGCCTTCTTAGATGTTCTTCCATCGGCCGCTGATGTAAATATCGCAGTTATGCTGGGGCATGGGTCTGGATCGACACACTTTGGTAAGCTTTATACAAAGTCGACGGAGCCGACAATTCTTTCAAATCGTTCATTAACAATTGAAGAGATTAAAACACACTTAAGAACAAAAATGGAGAACCCAGCTGGAGACTATCGAACTGATGGTGGGGAGGCCGGACTTGCATCTCTTAATCGTGCACTAGAAGACGATTACTATAGCTCTATTCAAGGACAAGGCTTCTTTAGAGAAGATGCAGCTCTTGTGGTTGTATTTGTCGCTGATGAGCAAGATATTTGTGCGATTTATCCGGAAGGTGTAACACCTGTTCCTGACCCTCAAGGTGGTGAGGATCGTTCACGTCTTACTGAATGTTTTGATGGTGAAACACAAATCGTAACTCCTAAGAGTGTTCTAGATAAATTAAAGGCCCGTTATACAGATCGTCCACTTGTTACAGGTGGTGTTATTTATAACAATCTAAGTACTATTCCATTTGGTGGAGAAAACGAAATTGGATATGGTTATAAAGAGTTTGTTGAATTTGGTGGTGGATTCACTGTCGACATGGCAACTGGTGAATACGGAGATGGGTTATCTAAACTAGGTACACTAGCAATGTCACGTATTGATCCAGTTAATTCATTTAACCTAGAAGTAACGAATATTGATACGAATACGATTCGAACTTTTGTTGATGGAAAAGAAGTACAGTATTCATACGATACTGAACTGAATATTGTTTCACTCAATGAGGAGCGAGGTCCATTTTCAATTGCAGCTGTTCAATACTGTGAAAAGCCTTCAGTTACAAAACAGGTTATTCAAATTGTAGCAGGTGGTTCACACTCTTGTGCTCTTATTGCAAATGGTGAAGTAAAGTGTTGGGGAGATAACTCTAAAGGTCAGTTAGGACAAGGTGATACTGTTAATCGTGGTGATGATGAGGGAATTGATTCGATTCCGGCCATTGATTTAAACGGAGAGCTTGCACTACAAGTCATTGCAGGAAATCTTCACACGTGTATTCTAACTGAATCTAATAAAGTTAAGTGTTTTGGTGACAATACTTATGGACAATTAGGGATGGCATCAACTGATACTTTAGGTGATGACGAACAATTATCAGAATACGGTTATACTGAAATTGGCGGAATTGTAAGAAAGCTTTATGGTGGTACTTATCATAACTGTGCTCTTCTAACGACAGGTGATGTTCGTTGTTGGGGACAAAACTATTATGGTCAGCTTGGTACTGGTGATACTGAAATAATTGGAGATGATGAAACTCCAGCTCAGGGTAATCTTGTTGCTTTAGGGGCAAAGGCCATTCAAATGGATATTTCTTCGATGAGTTTCCATGCCTGTGCAATTTTATCTGGTGGTACTCTTAAGTGTTGGGGACGTGGGACTCACGGACAGCTTGGCCTAGGAAATACTAACAATGTGAATTCTCCAAGCTTGGCCACTCCAACGCCGAAAGGAGTAATTGCAGTTACAACTGGTGGTATCCATACTTGTGCACTTCTTTCTGATTCGACAGTATATTGTTTTGGGAATAATTCTCAAGGTCAGCTAGGGGATGGAACAAGTGAAGCAATGGGTGATAATGAAACTTTAGATAATCATACTGCTCTAGACTTAGGTTTTGAAGTTGCCTCAGTTGTTGCTTCAAACACTGCAACATGTGCTCTCTCTAAAGCTGGAGATGCAAAGTGTTGGGGTAACGGAACTTCTGGTAAGTTAGGTCAAGTTGGAACGGCCAAGATTACAGGTGATCTTGCAAACCTTCCAGCAATTGAACTTGGAAAGAGCGTTTCACAAGTTTCAGGTGGACTTAATCATCATTGTTTCTTAACAACTGATGAAGGTCTTGTGAAATGTATTGGTAATGGTAGTAAGGGACAACTTGGTAATGGAAATACAGATTCTATCGGTGATGATGAGTCACCTGTATTAGCAAACTTCCTTGCTCTTTTTAATATTTAAGAAATTAATTCCAAATAATAAAATCATAAGAACGATGGCACCGAGTATACTTTCATTATTCGGTGTCATATCTTCTCTCACTGCGCAGCCAGGATCAATTCCAGATTGAAGAGTTTCAAAACCGTTTGCTCCAAGGGTTACTATCGTTGGGTTAGGTGAGTAAGAACCACCAACTCCTGTAATGACTCCATCAACTTCATCAAGACGAATGATCCCGTCTCCGCCATTTCCACCGGCCCTTCCTAAAACTCCACCTGCGGCTCCACCTGTACCTCCTGAGGCATCGAGAGCAGCATTGAGTTCGATATTACCAACTGCTTGTAAGAAGATAACTCCACCGGCACCGCCACCTGAGCCACCAGAGTCTCCGTTGGCAGAAGTTGTGCCCGGCTGTCCAGCTCCACCATTGGCCAGAATAGGAGCGTTGATATACATATCTCCACCTGCGGCGATATGAATGACTCCACCTCCGCTTCCTCCTGGAGTTGCACCAGTTTCAGTCGCACCACCTTGCTCGCAGCCACCTCCGCCATTTCCGCCACCGGCACCACCAAGCATTTGTGCTTCAAGATTTAAAGCTGAGTCATATGTTACAGATGTGGAACCAGGGGCACTTAGAGTGTCCGATCCATCAACTGGTCCTGAAGAAACACCTGAGCCACCATTTCCACCAAGGGTTGCATGGGAGCCACCGGCACCACCACTACCGCCAATATCTGAAAAGCTTGATCCACCACAGGCTGCATCCGTTGCACTCGATCCTTCTGATCCTGGAAATGCTACTGGACTTAATCCTGCACCATAGCCTCCAGCAAGACCTTCTGCTACTGAGATTGTGTGAGCAATTGTAACGTCACCTTGAACTTTAATGATTAGTGGATTATTTCCAGTGATTGTAAGAGCACCAGTTGTCGTTAAGTCAGTACAATTATAAGTCCCACTTGGGATTAATCCTGTCCAGTTGCACGAAAGATCACTACCATCGCCAGTGTCAACAGCGGCAAAAGTAGTTGATGATAATAGTAGGAATATGGGTAGGATAAATCTCTTCACTGAAGAAATTTTAACATATCTTAACTATGTCTTTAACTAGGTATAAATGGCTAGAAATTGCCTTGAAAGAAGTTAAAGCGAACCGCCTCAATATCCTTTCTTCCTTGATTATATGAGAAGAAACTTTGTTTCAAAACTTGAGAGCGTACTTCAATCTGCTTTGCTGCTTCGTTGAAGATGAACTCAAGTTGAACTTCTTCATTTGTGGCCTTTAAATAGACCTCATTTCTTTCGATTTGATAGCCACCAATCTTTCTGATGACACTTGCTATCTTTTCAATATTCTCTTCAGGAGTTGCCCCTAGCATTTTAAAAGGCATGATATAACTTGAAGATGCTTTCTTCTCTTTAGAAGAAAGACAGTTGTCGATGGATGGACAAGTAAAATTATCTAGACTCGAAGACTCTTGAATTAGAAATTCCTTTGAGCATGATGCTGTTGTTAAAAGAATAGCAATAATCACTGATAGTCTAGCGAGTCTTTTCATTAAATTAGTCCTTCTCTTTTAATTTTCACTAAAACATACGGCTGAACTATTAGGTATTGGAATTCAGTGTTCTCTTCTTCCCACATTGTGATTTGTTCATCTGTTGGACGAAACATCTGTTCATCAGCAAGCCATTTCTTAATATATTCAACTTCGTCACGCGCCATTGTAAATCCTACGGCCGCAAGCTCAAGTTCATCAGTTATCATGAATAATGCTTCTCTTTCATGGTGAGGCTTTAGTAAGTCCCACTTTGCATCATCAATATCATTAGCTAATCTGTCTAATAGGTTCTCATTGTTATTTTCATCGTTCATATTAATTTCCTATTAAATTGCTTTCATCATTTTCTTATCATTATTAATTTGAGCAATTAACTTTTCATCAGTGTCGATGTAGTTAGAAGTGTGAACTTTTTTTGCTGCTTCAATTAATTCTTTAGAAGGATCTTCTTTGTCGATTTCGTTCTTAAGAAGAGAGTAATATTCTCTTTCTAGTTTATTCTTTTTTTCTTCTTTCTTACGGTAGTATGGAGTTAGGATAAAGAGGAAAGCAAGAACGGCAATCATCGACCAAACAATATGATAAATTTTCAAAAATACACCTCATGATTTAGTTTCGTTATAAATATACTATGTTAAAATTGCTCTGTGAATGATTTAAAGAAACTTGTTATTCTTGCCCAAAGCGGTGATGCACAGGCTTATCACGTCTTTTTGGAAACCGTATCGCAAACAATAAAACGCATTGTTTCTTTTAAGGTTTTTAACGAGTCACATCGCGACGATATATGTCAGGAAATCTTAATAAGTATTCATCATTCACTACCGACATACTCGCCAGATCGACCGATAATGCCTTGGATTAATTGTATTATTGAACGTCGAATAATCGATTACATTCGTAAATACACGAAATTAGAAGAAAGAGAAGAAATATTTGATGAGGCCGTCACAAAAGAGGCTAATGCATCGAATAATACAATAGAAAGAGTTGCGCTCGAGCAGCAGCTAGAGCTGTTGATTGAAAAGTATCTAACTGACGAATTGAGTAAACCGCTTCTCATGGCAAAACTTGAAGGGTTAAAAACGAAGGAAATCTCACAAGAGCTCGGAATTAGCGAGGCTGCGACACGAACGAGAATTTCTCGTGCTATGGCAAAGCTAAAAAAAGCGGTTAGGATTAATAATGGAAAATGAAAAGTTAATAAATTCATTAGTAAGTGACTTGAGGCCAGTAAAGAGATTGGCATCGCCAAGTCTTAGGACATTCTTTTGGCTTATTCCACAAGTCGCGATTAGTTTAATTGCAATTTCGATTAGTTCACCAATTGACTTTAAGTATATGCAAAATGCACATTTTATTATCCAAGTAATTGTTGCCCTAATTGCACTTGCCATTGGTTCTTACTTTGGTTTTGCTAATACTGTACCTGGTCTATTAAGTGAGAAGAAAGCAAAGCTTATTTTCGTACCATTTATTATTTTATTCGCTCTTATTATCTTTAATCTTTTATTTCCTATTGGCCTTGATTCGGCCCATGAGCATCGAGCAAATTGTTATCAAGAATTGAGTGTTCTTATGATTATTGGATTTGCTCACAATTACTATATGCTTAAGAAAGGCTTTATCGCTTTTAATAATGCAACTGTAGCGACAAGCTTATTAACAAGTGGGATGATCCCATTAGTAATTCTTTACTTTGGTTGTTCATTTTCGACAAAGCATCTAGTTATTTCTCATTATCTACCAATCTTGGTTATTACAACTTTAGGTATGATAATTTTTAAATTTACAAAAAAATAAAGTAGAATGTAACAATTTTAATTTTATATTCGAATAATTGAGTAAGAAGGAATTTAGCTTCTTAAAAAAAATAAAGGAGAATATTATGAATTCTAAAAAGTCACTATTAATGGGTGCCGCTGTTGCTGGTCTAATGATTTCATGTACGGGAACAGAAACTAAGATGCCAGAAACGGCTGCTAATGAAGTTATGTGTTACGGAGTAAACTCTTGTAAAGGTCAAGGGGCTTGCCACGGTAAAGTTGATGCTTGTAATGGAAAGAATGGCTGTCAAGCAGAGCTTAAGTGTGGTGGACAAAACTCTTGTAAAGGTAAAGGCTTAGTCAAGCTTACAAAAGAAGATTGTGAAGCTAAAGGCGGAAAAGTAGCTGCAAGGTAAGAAATGCAAAAGTACGGTGTTGGATTAAGACATACACATTTTCCATATTTGGAAAGTGAACACTCGAAGTCACAAGAAGGTGTCGAGTGGTTTGAGGCTCTTCTCGAAAATTATATGGGAACTTACGGGCGACCATATAAAATGCTTGAGAAGATTAGGGCCGATTATCCAATAGCGTTTCACGGAGTCTCTTTATCAATTGCCTCTAGTGAAGAATTAAATTTCGATTATATGAAAAAGGCAAAAGAGCTATATGATAACTTCGATCCTTTCGTGACGAGTGATCATATGTGTTGGACAGGGCATGCCCATTCAAATTTACACAATCTTTTGCCTTTTGCGTATACTAAGGAAAATCTTGAATTCATTGCTGATAAGGTAATGAGAGTTCAAGACTTTTACGCAAGAGAGATGGCCTTTGAAAATCTATCGGCCTATTTTACTTTAAATAAATCGACAATGAGTGAAGCCCAGTTCTTAAATGAATTGGCCAATAAAAGCGGCTGTAAAATTCTTTTAGACTTTAATAATGTCTACGTAAATGCAGTAAACCAAAAATTTGATGCAGCTGAATTTTTTGAAACAATTGAGACCAAGAATGTTTCTCAAATACATCTTGCTGGTTACTCTGACTTAGGTACACATCTTTTTGATACTCATTCTCATCCCGTTCACGCCGAGGTGTGGCAATTGTTTAAAAAGTATTGCCATAAATTTGATGTTCCAATTCTTCTAGAATGGGATGAAGACATTCCTGAATTCCCAGTTTTAGAAAGAGAAGTCTTAAAAGCAAAAGAGATTTTTGAAGGGGCCTTATTATGAATCATCATGATTTTCAAAATAAGTTCCTGAAGGGGGTTCTTTCGAAAGATATATCTCACGATATTATGAATGAAATGATTCCTATTGGTGAATTATCAAATGAACAAGTGATGGAAGTTTATCAAAATGACTATCGTGCACGCTTACAAGAAGTTATTGGTGATAATTTTGAAACATGTTGGTTTGTCATAGGCGATGATGACTTCCTTGATATTTCACTGGCCTATGTTGAGTCTAGGCTATCTGAATTTACAAATCTACTTTATTATGGAGATGACTTTCCCGAGTTTATTTCTTCACGTGTAAAAGAAGTTTCTTTTATTAGAGAACTCGCAGAGTTTGAAAAAAGATTTTGGAATTTATTTCATCAAAGAGACAATTCAAAATCGTTTATTCCTCAAGAATTTGGAGAAGGAATTTTTGAAATTCCTTTAAATTTAAAAGATACTTTCTCTCTTTTTTCTAGTGAAGTTCAGTTATCTGAGCTTTGGCAAATGAGAAAAGGTGATAGTGACAAGAGTTATCATGATATTCAAAATAATGAATTAACAATTCTCTATAAGAGAGATGAGAAAATGCAGATTCAAGTGATCTCAGAGGGGATCTTTGAACTCATTACAAACTTAAAGAATCATCAAACAATCTTTGAAGCTGTCGAAGAAATTGAGGAGGATAAATTAAGTGATCCAACTTTGTGGTCAGTTTTCTTCAATCTTCTTGGTTATATTGCCGAGATCAAAGGCAAATAAATCGTTGGCTATTTTAAGACAGTCTTCTGTTACTGGGGACTCGATGACGATATCTTCTTGAGTGATTGGATGCTTAAAACATAATTTATAAGAATGAAGAAAGATTCGGTAGAACTTATAATCTTTCCTAAATTGATTGTTAATCGACGAATGGCCATATTTCGCATCACCAACTAGGTTGTGCATACGACGAGAAAAGTGCTTTCTTATTTGATGCTGGCGACCTGTGAAGATTTCAATCTCAACAAGACTGTACTCTTCATTTGTAGCGAGTCTTTTAAATGCTGTCTTCGCATCTTGAATACCCTTGTCTGTTTTAATTGGAAAGTCGTACACGCCTTCTTCTTCCGCTACGCCCTTAACCATTGCAACATAGTGCTTTGAAACATTGTCACTATTCCATTGCTCCTTCATAAGCTTTGTTGCTTCCTTTGATTTTGCAAAGAGAACTACACCTGAAACTGGTTTATCAAGCCTGTGAATAGGAAAGAGATAAATATCTGTTTGTTTCTTTAGCGATCTTAGAAGACTTCTTCGATCAGAGCTTCTGGCCTTAAAAGGGTGGACTAAAAGATCACTTGGCTTTGTGGCCGCTATATAGTGATCATCTTCAAATAGGACTTGGATTTTATTCTTCACGAGTAAATATATATCAGATTTGATCGAGGTAAGTATATGAAATTTTAGGAAGTCTTACTCTTTTACTAAGGTACTGCTTATAAGTTACCGATATTTGAGATGTGAGAATATTAAGAGAGAAACTATTTTTTATTTTATTTATATGTGTGGGCCTTTCGCTGCCTTCCATGGCATCTGAATCGGGTGTTCTCTATCGCAATGGAGCGACAACGATTTCGTATGACCGCAGTAAAGATCAATTTATCTTTAGAGATGAAAAATCAGTTTCAGAATATTCAAGATTTCGCTACAACGATTTAATTCTCGAAAAATTTCATCGTATTCCTATCGAGGATCACGGGGAAGTCGAAAGAAGATTAAAAATGGTAAAGAAAACGTACCATCTTTCAGCTCCCGCTCCTGAAGAAATTTTACAGGAGAGTCTGGCCGTTGCTTCAAAAATTAATGAGGCAGATGATTATGGCTGTGGGGATTCGAGAATTAATATCGGAGATGACCAAGTTGCTTATACGGCAGAGATTGAAATAGAAAAGCTTGATGTTAAGAAAGAAGGCTTCTTTGGCCTTGGAGAACTTGAGGGTGCCGAGTTTGAATTAAATACTTCAAATGATAATCCATTACATGGAGGATTAATGGCCCTTGGGATAACTAACTTCAATGAGCGTGATGGTATTGAAGGGGATGATCGAGGTCTGACTTTTGGTGCAAAAATTTCTGCTAAGTTAAAATTTGAAAATGGTGAGGTCCTATTTAGCTATAACTCGAGGGCCTATACTAAACTTGTTGAAAAATCTTGTGGAGTCGTTGAAATCCATGGACGTTTATACGAGAGGTTCTGCTATCAAAACGACGACGGTACATGGAATCAAGAAGGATTAAATAGAGACGATATTGACCTTAGTGTTTATCGATTAATAGGTGATGATAAAAAGAGCTTTGTCCAACTTGGAGCAGGTTTAACAATCCTTGACGACAATGGGCTTGCGATGAATACGCAAAGAGCGTGGCATAAAATGTCTAAGTCCGCGGGAACGGTTCAGTATAAGAACTACGGTCATATGGATCAAGTGGTATCACCAAAAGCACATTTTAAGGTTGGAAAGATCTATGATTATAAAAATGAAGAGGGGACGATTTCAACAACCTCTCAAATCTATACTGGTGGACAACTTTCTCATATTAGTGGAAACGAAAATTATGTCGGCTTAGGTGGCGAGTTTAAAGTTAACTTCAAGCCACAAGATAGTAACGGTAAATTTCCAGCGGTAGAAACTCGTTTCTACTATGACGGCCAATATACACAAGAAGGTGAATTAAATCATTACTATGGTGTTGAAGCTAAAACAAATGTCTATACAACGAAAAAGTCTGTTATCTATATTAAAGCGGGTATGGGAATTGAAGATGATCAGTATACTCGCCAATACGAGAATTATGGAAAGTCTTTTCTTAATCGTAATTTAGATATTCAGCACTACTTAGGAATTGGTATAGAAAAAAGGTTCTAAGCAAAGCAAAGAACCTTTTGTATTTATTATGGTGATTATTTTTCTTGATAGATATGAACATCTCTTTGAGGAAATGGAATCGTAATCCCTTCTTTATCAAACTCTAGTTTTACATTCTCATGCATATCAAACATAACTTGCCAGTAGTCCGCAGACTTTACCCATGGCCTAACAGCAAAGTTAACTGAACTATCTGCAAGAGCAGCAACTGCAACGACAGCTTCAGGTTCATCAAGTACCATTGGATGCTCTTTTGTAAGTCTCATTAGAACTTCCTTGGCCTTCTTGATATCGTCTCCGTACCCAATTCCAAAAGTCATATCAACGCGTCTAATTCCTTCAGCTGAGTAGTTTACAATACTTCCAGATGAAAGTGATCCGTTTGGTAGAATGACAGTTTTATTATCTGCAGTATTTAAGATTGTGCAAAATAGTCCAATCTCTTTTACCTTACCAATAAACCCTTGAGCTTCGATTACATTTCCAACTCTAAATGGCTTAAAGAATAGAATAAGTACACCACCAGCAAGGTTACCAAGAGCTCCTTGTAGAGACATACCAAAAGCAAGACCTGCAGCACCAAGCATTGTAATGAAACTCGTTGTCTTAACTCCCACCATTCCAATGATAGTGATGAATAGTCCAATTTTTAGAGCAATACTTACGATTGAAGTGATAAAACCTCTTAGAGATAATTCAACTTCTTTCTTTTGTAGCGCTTTATCAACTAATCTATCGATGAAATTGATAACTTTAAGTCCGATAATTAGGACGACAATTACTTTGATAAATTGAATTCCATACTCAGCAGCATGATTCATTAATTTTTCAATATTGGCTTCATTTAATAATTCTTTCATTTATTCTCCTAAAAATTCGCCAAAAGACTAATTGTTGTTTTGTAATCGTGTTGATCTCTTCCTTCAACTGGCTCGTTTTCGTATTCCCAAATAACACCAGCTTTTAAAGAAAAAGTACTATTAATTAACATACGAATAGATGGCTCCATATTAATAATGTAATTTTCACTATTCTTTAGACTCGGAATATATTCTAGCCAGTAACGAGCATTCACACCTTTTCGAAGTTCCTTACTAATTTCATAATACGCACGCAGTTTTTGTTCGTGGCTATCTGGCTCATTTTGAACAAAATTTTCTCTTGTATAACGATAACCAAGTTCAGCAAACATTTTATAATCATCTTGATCGTAGAACTTATACTTAAAACCTATTTCCATGTTATTTCTGGCCCAAAAACCTTTAAAGCGATCCGACTCAAATAAGTCGCCAAGATAGATATCTACATTTTTTGAAAGTACGTGATCAAGTCTTAGTAGGGCACTCCATTTTTCATCATCAACAATTTCGTCGGACTCACCATAAGAGTATGTCCCATTAAAAGTCAGGGTATTGGTATCCCATTTATAAGAGTTACGTGATGCAAAGTCATATGTCTTTTTGTTAGTATTTCCACCAGAAGCAATAAATGTTACTTCATCTTCTGATTTAAATTGTGCATGAGTAAATTGGCCTACGATAAGGGCCAAAAATAGTAATTTCTTCATAACAAAATCCTTTTTAAAAAAACTATTCTATGTTCATTGTTAATAATAATTATCCTAAATTCTGTCTATTTATCTTAACTACGATTAACTCTTTTGTACAATTCAACCTTTAGCAAAATAATGCCAATAATCATTGGTTTGAGATAATGCTTATTTGAAACTAGTAATTATTTGGCCAACAATTACAGAAGCTTAAAGACTGATAAAAAAACTAGATTAATAATAGTGGGATTATCGGCAAAATGGAGTAAATGTTTGTAGGAAGTGTTTTTCTCAATTAAAATTAATTAATTGCGAAATTGGAGCTGTAATGGAGTTAATCGAACCTTTTTTAAACGCTTTACTTGAAGTGTTTAAAAAGCAACTAAATATCCCTCTTCTGGCAGGAGAGGTCCATCCAAATTATGAATTCAAGGATGTTGTTGATATTGTAGGACTTATTGGAATTAGTAGTGAAAAGATTAACGGAGAGTTAGCACTATGTTTTAATAAGGATAGTTTTTTAACTATTTATAACACAATGTTTTCTGAAAACCAGACAGAGCTAAATGAGGATATTTCAGATTCAGCTGCTGAATTTGTTAATATGGTTTTAGGTCAGGCCAAAGCTGACATTAATAAAATAACAGGACTTACTGTTGAAAGAACAACACCGGAAGTAATCATAGGGGAGAGTATTAAGAATGATCGAATAACAGGACCAAGAACTGTTACGATTCCATTTGAGCTTCCTGTTGGTATGAATAAACAAGTATTTTATATGAGCCTAACAATCGAAGAGTAATTAATGCAAAAAAAAATATTTCTAATTTCCTTTCTATCTATTTTTCTATTTATTTCATGTAACAAAAATGTAGCGCCTAAAGCTGATTTAAAATATTGGAATGATACTGCGGTAACAAATAAGATTAAAACTTATTTGAAAGATATTTCTGATGAAAAATCTAAAAACTTTATTCCTGTTAGTGAAAGAATTGCTGTTTTTGATAATGATGGAACACTTTGGGGCGAGTACCCGATGTATGTTCAATTTATTGCGTTGTTAGACTTCTATAAAGACATCATTGTTGGAAAGTATGATCGACCAAATGCCTTAGTTGATGAAGTCCTTAAGCAGTTTCCTAATGTTGAAGATAAGGGCAAGCTTTATCAGGCCCTACTTGATATGCAAGCTGGTGTTACTAATGACGAGTATATGGAATACATGGCAAAGTGGTTAGAGACTAAGAAGCACCCAAAGTTAAATAAGAAATACACAGAGCTGATCTACGCTCCAAGTGTTGAGCTAATGAGAACGCTTGAAGATTTTGGTTTTAAAGTTTTTATCGTAACAGGTGGGGGAACACACTTTGTTAGGGTTCTAAATAATATTGTATACGACCTTCCTTCATATCAAATTGTTGGAACAAAGTTTGGTAAGAAGTTTTCTGAAAATGGAAAAGTCGAATTTCAAAATGAGGCAAAGCTTGCTTTTTTAAATGACAAAGAAAATAAGCCTGTCGGTATTCTAGAACATATTGGAAAAGTTCCTGTATTTGTTTTAGGGAATTCAGATGGGGACTTTGCAATGGGGAAGTATGCTACTTTAAATTCAAAATATAAATCATTTGTTGGTATTATTCATCACGATGATAGTGCACGTGAGTTTGCCTATGATAGAAAATCACACGTTGGTAAACTTGATAAGGTTCTAACTGAAGGTGATAAATACTTTGTAAATCTAATTAGTATGAAAAAAGATTTTAAGCAGATTTATTTTTCTGAATCAGATAAAGGCCATCGCGAATAGGGAGCATGGTCTTATAAAGATCATCTCTCGATTCAATATAGTTATTAAATTCAATGAGCGCATTGGTTGTCTTATCCTCAGGGTCAACAATATCAGAAGCGACCTTGCCATTCCAAAGAACGTTGTCCACAACAATCATACCATTTTCACTGAGTAGTTCTAAAGAGAGTTCTAAGTAGTTCTTATAACTTCCTTTGTCGGCATCAATGAAAATTAAATCAAAGCTTTGTCCTGCTAACTCTTTTAGAACTAAGTTAGCATCACCGAAGCGAGCTTCGATTTTCTTACCTACTTCGCTACGATCCCAGTAAGACTTTGCAAAAGTATTGATTTTTTTATTCTTATCAATGGTAATCACTTTTCCATCAACAGGAATATTCTCTGCCATGGCCAAGGCCGAATAGCCTGTGAAAGTACCGATCTCTAAAATATTCTTGTAATTATTTGAGCGAATAAAGAAGCCCAGAAGGGAAGCGACCAGTTCTCCCGAAATCATGCGTCCAAGTGGATGATTATCTTTTGTATAATCACCCAGCTCAACGCAAAGATCACTTGGGATATTTGATTTATTTAAACAATATTTTTCAATCTCTTTTAAATTTTCCACTGAAACTCGATAAGTTTATTTCCGCTTATTTCATCGCAAACGCTAGTTAATTCTTTCGATAAGAATAGCATAGAAATATATGCATTGTATTTAATGATATATTTAAATCCAGGAGAAATATAACGATCGAGTTGTTCTTTTAGCACCATGCACTCTGGTGTAGTTGTCATATATGATGTTTCAAAATCTAATCTCTTAAAACCTTTTTGTCTTGAAAAGTCTGCACTATAAAAGCATTGACCATCATTTGACTCAACATCAAGAATAATTCTTCTCGTCGAATCGGAAATACCTAGTTTCGTAAATGAAATATCAAGTCCCGCTATCTCATTTGGCGCAGGGACTTTATCGCGAAAGCTCTTGCACGCAAAAGTTGTAAATTCAGTGACAAATTTCATATCCGTGGCACTTGGAATGATCTCGTCTGAGGCGTAAGTATTTGAAATAAGTAAAATTGTAAGCAGGAGTGTCTTCATTTATGAGGTCCTTTATCACTTTTGTTTGATGAGTAAAACATTAATTCTCCTTTTCATACTCCTGTCTTGGCAAAGAGTAAAGTTAGTATGAAAATTTGACGGGCCAATCTTAAAAAAAGTAAATAACCCGATGTTTTTACTAAAGTTTTAAGAAATCTCTCCGATAAGCCCAGTCCTATGGAGCAGTTTTTAAATAATTTTCTATTGGCATCTTCAATCTTACTTCTTTTAAGTATTGTGCTTAGTAAGTCTTCAAGCCGTTTTGGTTTGCCTGTTCTAGTACTATTTCTCTTCATAGGAATGATGGCCGGTTCTGACGGAATTGGTGGAATCAATTTTAGCAATTATGAGTTAACTCACTCTCTAAGTTTAGTGGCCTTATGCTTGATTATTTTTAATGGAGGTTTTGAAACTCCATTTAGTAAAGTTAAGAGGGACTTTGGGAGAGGTGTTGTTCTTTCTTCAATTGGTGTCATGCTCACAACATTTCTTGTGGGTGGTTTCACACATCTTGTAACGGACTTAGGTTTACTTGAATCACTACTCATTGGTGCCATTTTATCGGCAACAGATGCGGCAGCGGTCTTTGCTGCTTTTAAAGATCCAACTGCACAAGTTGGTGATGTTAAAAATATTCTCCGTTTTGAATCGGGAAGTAACGACCCAATGGCCTACTTTCTTGTTTCAGTCATCATTGGATTTATTGAACAAGGAATGGGGGACGTTAAAACAACAGCAATCATGTTTATTTCAAATCCAATTATTGGTCTAATTGGTGGTTGGGTAACTGCTCGCTCATTCATCTTAATCAATAATGTGGTTAAACTAGATTTTAACGGACTGTATCCACCTCTAACAATGGCCATGTTATTTCTTGGCTACTCTTTGACAACGAAGTTAGGTGGAAATGGATTCTTAGCTGTTTATGTATTTGGAATGATGATTGGTAATAGAAAGATTCTACACAAGAACCTACTATCACTATTCTTTGATGGAGTTACTTGGCTTTCTCAGATTGGACTCTTTATTATGCTAGGGCTACTTGTATTTCCAAGTCGTCTGCTTTCAATCGCTCCAGCTGGACTTTTCATTGCTTGCTTCCTGACATTTGCAGCAAGGCCAATAACTGTTTTCCTATGTTTAGTTAAGAGTCGTTTTAACTTAAATGAAAAGCTCTTTGTCTCTTGGGCAGGGCTCAAAGGTGCAACACCAATTGTTTTTGCAAGTTTTGCAGCTACACATATCGGAGAAAAAGCACACGTCTTATTTGATATTGTATTCTTCGTTGTAATTGTTTCAGCTCTAATGCAAGGTTCATCTTTAAAGTTTGTAGCAAAGAAATTAGGTCTTATTGTTGAGCAAGAAGATGAAACAAACTTTCCTGTGGATCTGGAACTACTGGAACAAACAAAGCATGGTATTGTTCAACTAGAAATTAGACAAACAGATTATGCGGTTGAGCACAGGGTTGTCGATCTACGACTTCCGACAGGGGCAATCGTTCTCTTTATTAAAAGACATGGTGCATTTATTATTCCAGATGGTGCAACAGTTTTTGAAAAAGGGGATAAAATTCTTTTAGTGACTAAACTAAAAGAGGATCTAGAAGCGGCTCAAGAGTGTTTCGTAAAAAAAAAGATTGAAGATTTAGATGAAGAGGATGATGATACACAAGAGTTACATGCGGCCTAAAATTAGTTAGGTCACTAACTAAAGGATATTTGTGGAAGCTCGTGATCTTACACAAGGATCTGTCATCAAGTCTTTGTTTAAATTATCGATACCAATTGTAATGGCCAATTTTCTACAAACGGCCTATCAACTTACTGATACATTTTGGGTTGGGCGTTTAGGAACAAACGCTATCGCAGCACTCTCTCTTTCTTTTCCTGTTATCTTTCTTTTAATTTCAATGGGCGCAGGCTTTGCTGTTTCTGGTACAATTCTTGTTTCTCAGTATACTGGTCAAAAAAATACTAAGATGGTTTCAAAAGTATGTCTTCATACTTTATTTATTATTCTTATTACTTCGGCTTTATTAGCAGGTGTTGCCTACGCAGTTATTCCTTATGTCATTCGCGCGATGACACCGACCGTGGATATTCAAGATATAACAATATCGTATTTAAGAATCTCATTTATTGGTTTGATTTTTAGTTATCTCTACATGATGTTTCAATCTCTATATCGAGGAGTTGGAGATGTTAAGACACCATTTTATATTGTTCTATTCTCTGTCATATTAAACTTCATCATTGATCCAATCCTAATCATGGGATATGGGCCTATTAAAGCTTATGGTGTAGATGGAGCAGCGTATGCGACTATTTGTACCCAAGGTTTATCAGCAGTTATTGGACTTTATTTACTAGCAAAAGGTAAGGGGGGAATAAAAATTGATTTCACAAAAATCTCTTTTGATCTTTCTTTGGCCAAAAGAATTATATATCTTGGCTTTCCTGCTTCGACAGAACAGTCCTCAAGGGCCATGGCCATGATGGTTATGACTTTTCTAATTGCAACTTTCGGTGATATTGCTCTTGCTGCTTACGGAATCGGAATTCGAGTTTTAACTTTAATGATTATTCCTAGTCTTGGTTTTGCGATGGCGACCTCAACTCTCGTAGGTCAAAATATAGGTGCGGGAAAAATTGAAAGAACGAAAGTTGTTACGAGTCAAGCGCTATGGGTAATATTCATTGCTTTATCAATTGCTGGAATAGGCTTTTTCATATTTGCTGAACAAACACTTCAGATTTTTGTACCGAATGAAATTGAAGTTATAAATGAAGGGGCGAAGTTTATTCGTATCATCGCTCTCACATTCGGTCTAATAGGTGTTCAGCAGGTTGCTTCTGGTGCCATGAGAGGGGGAGGAAGTCCGATGATCTCGATGATGGTGGCCATCGTTTCTTTATGGGTCATTCGTTTTCCAATTGCTTATGTTCTTTCAAAGCATACAAGTCTTGGCCAAACAGGAATCTACTTGTCATTTGTTGTAGGTAATATTCTTGGTGCTTCCATTGCGATTTTTATTATTAAACAGAATCGATGGATTAAGAATCTAACGGATCCAATTACTGAAGAAGAGCGAAAGGTAATAGAAGAAACCATTGTTGAAGATGGTGTAATTTCTTGAATTCACTGGATTATAAAGAATAATTGTTAAGTAAGTAACCTAGTCCTCCGATAAGGTATTGAGAGATTTCTTTGAGAGGGGGGAGACGGTGAGAAAGGTTTACTTGATGCTTTGTATGCTGGCCGTACAGGCTTATGCTGATGCCGTTGTTGTTAATACTTACGAGAAAATTTCAACCTCAAACTATGTCGAAGAAGTCACTAATCAAGTTAATAATGTCGTCGATGAAGCAATTGAAGATATGGAAATGGACCCTGTTTCAAATCCTGAAAGTGCCGTCACTTGTAATCCAAATACAGCTATAGATAATCACGCTCCTGAGGCAAAGAGAGTTCTTGAAGAAGGACTTAAGTTAGCAGAAGCTGCCGCAAGAGGAGAGGATTGCCAATTCTATCAAAGATTTATCGATCAAGGTGTTCCTATCGAGGCACTTAAGCAGTCACTTCTTTATTATAAAGAGAATAAGAATAAGTTTAAGAATAAAAATTACATAACTATTGCTGACTACTCTCAGAATTCTAAAAGGAAACGCTTTTTTCTACTTGATATGAAAACTGGTGATGTGAAAAGTTATAAGGTTTCTCATGGTAGTGGAAAAGTTAAAGGAGTTACTTACGCTGATGCAACAATTGCTGATAGTGGTAGAGTGACTAGGGCATCAAATCATGTTGGAAGGTTAGTTCGCTGTCGTGTTCCTGCAAGGGCGAAACCTCAACATGACCAATGGGCGATGACGAGACCAGGCTTTTTTAAGACAGGTGAATTCTATATGTCTAGTAGTCACGACGAAAGAGTAAAAGGTGAGAGAGGATGGCCAACTTTCAAAGCATCTGGAAGAAATTATAACGGTATGCGATTAGATGGTCTTTCAAAAGGTGTAAATGATAAGGCCCGATCGCAAGGTGTTGTGATGCATGAGGCTTATTATAACCGCGGTAATATTATGGGAAGAAGCTTTGGTTGTCCTGCATTCGTACCAGGTGAGGGGCGAGAGATCATGGAGAAAATCAGTAACGGCTCCCTCTATTATTCATATGTTCCTAATGAAGGATGCCGTAGTGATTATAACAAGGCCCTGGGCGATGTTAAGGGTTGGGAAAGAATGTGTACAGGACGTGATTAGCCCTTATTAACATCAAGTGGATTGGAAAACTCAATTGTACGAATTGGAAATGGAATTGAGATACCATTTTGATCGTAGTACTTTTTAATATTAATAACAGCTTGGTGTCGTGCTTTGTAAAAGGCCACTCCTGTCTTGTAGTGAATCCAAACTCTTGCCGTAAGATTAATTGAACTGGCCCCAAATTCTTCAAAGAACACTTCGACTGGAACATTTTCAAGTCTTCCTTCGATTGCCTCTAGTGCTTCTCTAGTAACTTTTTCTACTTTCTCTAAATCATCATGATAAGAGACACCAACGGAGATATCTACTCGACGTTGTGGGGTACTTGTGTAGTTGATAAAAGGTTTTGTGAACATATCTTTATTTGGAATAAAGACTTCAAGACCTTGATATGTTGTAATCCCCGTCGTTCTTAATTCAATATTTGTAACCTGACCAACGATCTTATCAATTTCGATAATATCTCCAATTTGATAAGGCTCACGAAAAGCAATCAGAACACCTGAAACGAAGTTTGCAGCAATTTCTTGGAAGGCAAAACCTAAGGCCAAACCAATTACCCCGGCCCCTGCAAGAATTGATGTAACGGTTTTTTCAAGACCGATAATTTCTAGTGCTGTAAATATTCCGACGACGATAACGATGACATTTGTCGTTGTTCCAAGAATCTCGTTAACTGATTTTTTATAAGAAACTTTTTGGAGAACTTTCTTAACTAAGTTTCGAAGAGTTTTTCCAAGATAGAAGAAAACAAATAGAGCGACGATAGCAACGATCAAATTAGGAATATTCTTAATAAATGCTTCGTACCAAAAAGTTAACTTTCCAGAAATAAGTGTAAAAACTCTATTTATATCAAACAATGTAAACTCCATTTAAATTATTTCCCTAAATTTTATCGTATTTAAAAGAAATAAAAAAGGAGCTTATTTGATTGAAATCTTTGCAAGCTTTTCTTTATAAAGATTTGAAATGACTTTAGGAACCTTAAATGGAATTGTTTCGATTATAAGCTTCTTAAAAAATTCAATATAACTTGCCCTGCGATACCATGTTAAGCTTGAAAGATTTTGAGTCATTGGCCCGTAGCCTTCATTGATTAACTCTTTAATACACTTTGAATTATCGAGTCTGTTGTATTTACTTAAGTCGAGAGAGAGGATGATGTCAGCATCTTGAATTTGCTCCCTTGTTCTAAGGTCTATTGCAATATCCATAGCATTACTTATGATCGCAAATGTATCATCTGGCTCCTGATATTTTTGTACACCATTCAAATCCACCGCAACGATAATACCCGCGCCCATATCTTCTAGAGGGGAAACCGGAACGTTCTCTGTGATACCTCCATCAACAAGAGTTCTACCATCGATTACTTGAGGAATAAATGCACCGGGAACACAGACAGAAGCACAGAGCGCATCCGCAAGATTACCCTTATAGAAAACAACTTGCTCTCCAGTTGAGATGTCTGTTGTACAAATTGCTAAGGGAATCCTTGCATCTTCAATATTCACATCTCCTAAATCTTTGATGATCATTTCTCGTATGGACTTCGTACTAAAAAATCCTTTCTTTGGTATTGTTAAGCTTATTGTATCTTTATAATTGAGCTTATTGGCCAATGCTAAGAAGTCATCGTAGTTCTTACCAAATGCGTAATAGGAAGCGATTATTGCACCGACACTTGTTCCTGATAAGTAGGAAATAGGAATTCTTTGTTCCTCAAAAGCTTTTAAGACGCCTATATGTGCGATACCTTTTGCAGCACCACCACCAAGAGCAAGACCAATTTTAGTATTTAGAAAGTTCCATCTCATATTCTAATCTTATAGGAATATGAGGGACATCTCCACATAAAATTGTAATACCTCTCTCTTGAAGAAAAGCGGCTTTTTTATCGAGAGAGTGGGAGTATTTAAGGGCGAAAATATTTTTTCTTAAATATTTGTTTAGAAGCTTTCTTGGTGATTTAAGGCCTAGTTTATTGGCATGTTCGATATAGAAGGGAGTCAGAAATGAGCTGCGCCCAAGTGATTCAAGAACATGCTTTAGCATACAATTGTAATTTCCATATTTGCTTTTATCAGAGATCTCATTCTCGATATATTCAACCATTCCTAAGTAATCTTCATTTTTTAGTTGTTTGGATAGCTCGGAGCGAAGCTCTTTAATATCGACTGATTCAATATCACTATATTTTAAACGAGGAGCATGTAGCTTTGTTTCAATTTTTGGGGCCTTACTCATTTCGATAAAATCAAGGCAAAGAATTGGAATACCAGCAGTTCTGTATTTATCTAAACTTAGATTTAAGCTCTTTGCATAGATACGCGAGATCTTTTCTGCAAATATTAAGCTATTAGATATTTTCCTGCTTTCTGAATTTGAGATTTTTGAATAGATTTCACGACGTTGGCGATTGCTAGAGATGGCCGCATCGAGATGCTCTTCAAAACATTCCATGGCCATTGAGTCTTGGGCCAAGTTTAGGAAAACAAGAATG
Source organism: Halobacteriovorax sp. DA5 (assembly GCF_002903145.1). NCBI lineage: Bacteria > Pseudomonadati > Bdellovibrionota > Bacteriovoracia > Bacteriovoracales > Halobacteriovoraceae > Halobacteriovorax > Halobacteriovorax sp. DA5. Next base: position 381,067 of record NZ_PPDJ01000003.1, read on the forward strand.
AAAAGAAGCGCTTTCATGCTCTAGTACTACCACTTGGCCAAATTTGAGTAAAGTGAGCATAGAAGTTTTTCAGGGAGCAACGGGTCGAGACTTTGGTGGTGAAATTGTTATAATTAGTCTGTAAAATCAGGAGCTTACCATGCAATATATCAAGCAAGAAGAATGTTACTTAATTAAATTATATAAGGATGAAGATCTTTTCACATCTCTAGAGGAATTCGCTGCTGCAGAAGAGCTGGGGGCGGGGATGTTAAAAGGCATTGGTGCTCTGAAAGACGTTGAGCTAGGCTTCTACCATCTTGATACTAAAACATATGATCGAAAAGAATTTAGTGGTGATTATGAATTATTAAGTCTTGATGGGAACTTGTCTCATTTGGATGGAAAACCATTCTTTCATATTCATACGGTTTTAGGTGATGAAGATTTTTCTTGTAAAGGCGGACATCTGTTTCGTGCCACTGTTGCGGTTACTACAGAAATCTATTTCTTTCCAATCATGCAAAAAATTGAAAGAAAGATGGATGAAGAAATCGGCTTAAACTTATTATCATTACCACAAGCTTTTTCTCGATGTGGAATTAAAGGATAGAATATGAAATTTAATCGCCCATTTTTTATTAAGATTCACCTATACTTATCGGCCCTCGCTTCGCCGCTACTTTTGATGATGGCCTTTACAGGTGTTTCTTACTTATTAGGTTTTAAAGGAAGTGAAGTTGTTGAACCTATAAAAGTTGTACAACTTTCAAAATCTGAACTTACGAAAGAAAATATTTCAGTTCAATTAAATGAAATCGATGAAAGCTATGACTTTGCCTATGTTAAACAAGTTGGAGATGGTGCAATCACTAGACCAACAACTCGTGACTACTATAAATTCCAAATAAAAGAAGATGGAACACATATCTCTCATGTTAAGCCAAATCTTCTAAAAAGATTGATTGAACTACACAAAGGTCATGGCCCACAATTTCTTCGTTATATTGAAAAGATTATTGGGATTTTTTTACTGCTAATTATTTTGAGTGGATTGTACTTAGCTTATACAATGAAAAAGGAAAGAAAGATCGTAGGGATTTTATTTCTTATTGGACTAAGTGTTTACCTTTTTATGTAGAGGTTATTTAATCCATCTTGTGAAGCGCTCGTGATTGCTTAATCTCTTATTTTCTTTTTGGATTTTAAGCTTCACGCGCTCTTGTAAACTCAAATTTTCATAAATTGGAGCTTCTATAACCTTTGTATTGTCTCCAAACTCTAAAGTCTCAAGATCAATATACATAAGCTTATTTTTAGTTATAAAGAAATAGTTAAGTTGCCATTCAAAGTGATAGCCGTATGGAGCGGTCAGTTCATTTAGGCGAATTTGAATTTCGGAAACTTTTTTGGCCAAATCCTCATCAATTTTTTCTTCAACAAGCCTTGCAAGTTTTCCGTTAGGAATGTCATAGAGAATGAGTGAATCGGTTTCTTTTAGTAGGGTAGGAAGTTCCGGAAATTCCTCATTAAATCTTCTCATCAATGGAAGAGCTTCAGGTTCGATTTCATTTTTTAAGAGCACCATATAATTCTCTTTTTCATATTTCATGAAAAAGAAAAACTTACTTCTTTTGTCGATATAAAGTGTAATACCATCAAAGCCCAGCTCTGATTTAATAAGCTCTTTTGGATCCAAAACAATGACCTCTCTTTATGAGAGTATATCATAGTTTATTAGTTAGTGGGCCTTCTTCGATTTACGTGTTGAGAATCCAAGCATTGAATAGCCCGGACAAATTCCAACTGCGCCAGTAATTAGAGGTATCAAACCGATAAGACCCCAATATGTTTTGGGACCGACAAAGACAAGTGAGATTAAAACTAACCCTGCAATAACTCGAATCACTCGATCAGCATTTCCTTCATTCATTTTCATAGATTACTCCTTCATTTTCACTATCATTATAAATTTTTAATCTGTAGCTAGAATGAATTAATGTTAAAGAATTTTAAGAGTTATGCTCTAAGCCAACCGGTTAAAGAAAGCCTTGGCTTAAATGCTGGGAGAACTTCGTGTGGAAGGTCTTCAGAAAGAAAAATTAAGATTCTTCCAAGCATTGGATTAATACGAGCAACTTCTTGATCTTGATCGTCGTGATGGTAGATAACGACTTCACCACCATCACCATCATTCATATCACTTAGATAAAGAATAACACTTAAGCGCCTTAGGCCTCTTCCACGGTGTTGATCCACATGCTTGCGATAAAATGCACCTTCATCATAACAAGCAAAGTGGCCTTCATATGAGCGAATACCTAGGTAGAAAATAGGATTAAGTAAATCTTTAAGATCATCGAGAAATTTTAAATATTCTTGTAGTGCCGGTGGATGGTCGGCCATGTCTCCCTCAATCCAAGAAGTGAGGTCTCCACGAATCTTTTCATCTAGGCGCTTTGTTAGCTGTCGTCCAACTTTGGCTTCTTGAAAGTCTCCAATGTGAAAACGTGTCTGGGCCTCGTCCTTTAAAGAACGAGCTAGTTCATTTGAAATAAGCGTATCACTCACGTAGTATCGTTTCTCAGTTAAGGATTCGACCAGCGTTTCAAGCTCTTGCATTAAAATGTTCTCACTAGGCCTAGGGCCTTAAAAGGTGACAGGAAGGATTGGTCACCAAAATAATGGATAAAATCATTTAATCCTAAAGGCTATCTAAGTCAATTTAATTGTTATAACATAAATAGAAATAGGATAAATCATGATCAAGGCACTTTCACATTTAGTCATTACCTCTAAGAATGTTACGAATATTTCGAATTTTTTCACTGATGTCTTCGGTGTTGAAGCGCATTTTGCTAATGAAGACTTTGCTGATTTTGTTCTACCTGACAAAAGCCGTGTGGCCTTTTTTCGTCCAGTAGGTAAAGCTTCTAAGTTCTTTGAATTAGTCGAGAATCCGGCCCAGGTCTCATATGGTGTCACTGTTGAGGATGTTGATGACTTCTACCATAAACTTATGGCGCAAAAGGCTAAGTATGAATTTGAAGTGAGTGGTAAACCAAAAGATCATCCGTGGGGAGAAAAGAGCTTTCTTTTGATTGATCCAGATGGAAATCGTTGGGAAATAACGCAGTCACCCAGTGATGATGGTCATCTCGTAAATATCTCATAATTAGATGGAATCTATATTTTTAATATAATTGATAACTGAACGGCCTCGCGGTAAATAAAGCCTGTGTTTATGTGGAGGTCGTTATGAAATCAGTTGTTGTTCTTTTATCAGTTATTCTTTTTAGCTCGGCCATGGCCTGTCCAGAGTTGAATAATGTTGATCTTGCATCAAGCTATGATCGTGATGAATACACTGAAGTTTACTCTGAGAGACTGCCAAAATTATCAAGAGAGGAATTTGCTAAGTATACAGAATTAGCAGATTTCGAATATGAGTACTGTGCAGACGCCCTAGAGCTAAGAAGAGTAGAGGCGACACAAACTGGCACTGTGTACACAATCGTAGTAACTGTTGAAGATAGCTGCGATGGTGGTAATTCTTATGGAAATATTTTCGATGAGTCTGGAAGTAAGATTCTAGGTAGCATCGGCGATTCGTATATTGCTTGTTTCTAATTTAGAAATAATTCAGCTTGCTTTGGGTATCTTTATCACAAAGCAAGTTGTTTTCTTATTTGGTTCTAAGAATAATTCCCCTTGATGCTTCTCTAAAATCCCTTTTGAAATCGATAGTCCTAATCCCGTTCCTTTCCCAACTTCTTTAGATGTATAGAATGGCTCAAAAATCTTATTTCGAAGATCAAGATTGATTCCGGGGCCAGAATCCATTACATAAACTAAAACGGAATCTTCTGTATTTTTTACGGAGATATCAATCCAAGCAGATTCACTTCCTTCAACGGCATCATAAGCGTTATTTAAAAGATTAATGAAGACTTGAGATAATTGGACTCTATCTACATTTACTTTTATGTTAAAGGCATCGTCGTCGAGATCAAATTTAAGTATAACCCCATGGGCCCTAAACTTCTCTGAACAAATGGCCGTCGCATCAATAATAATATCTCTAAGGGGAATAACTTCTTTTTTTATCTCACCGCTCTCGCGAGAAACAACTTTCAAGCTAGAGATAATGCGAGTAATTCGATCAATTGTATCTAGGATACGATTGATATGAATATCATACGCCTCTTTATTCATCTCACCGATACTTAGAAGTCGCTTGATCTGATAAATTGAGCCGTAAATAACTGTTAAAGGATTATTAATTTCGTGAGCGATTCCACCGGCCATTTCACCAATTGCACTTAGACGAGAACTATAGATAAGATTTTCTTTAGTGCTATTAAGCTTATCCATTGTTTCCTGTAAGGCAATCGACTTATTCACTTCACTTCGATAAGTGCGATCCACAAGACTAAGAAGTCTGTAGAAGAGTAGACTTAACATAATCATAGTCAGAGAATGAATTATGATAAGAGAAGTTTCTGGCTCATCAAGAAGTAAGTAACTTGAAGTAACATAGCTAATAATAGCTAAGAGAGTTATAAGTCCACTATAGATATGTTTACCAGTAACTTCAAAGAAAATATTATTGCTGGCAACGATCATAATGAGGTAGAGATACCAGAACGGTGAAAATGGCCCATCAACGATATAGATTGCAAAAGGACATAGGACACAAATTGCAAAAACTTGTCTGAAGATTTCAATATATAGAGAGTTCTTAACTCGAATACTTATTTGAGAAATTGTGAGATTGAAAATAAGGAAAGCGAAGATTCCAAAGAAGCTATTTAGTCTTTGTGAGATTTGATATTCGTAAACACCCACACAAATTGCAAAGAGCATTGCAAACGGTCCAAGAGTATAATCCATAATTCTCAAGATATCTTTAATACTCTCTGTAGGTCTTTTCGGATTTATTCTTAAATTCATTCTTTTCCTAACTAATTGAAGTCATTATAGATTTACCGCATTAATAAACTGAGTTCAATAATATTTAGATGAATTTGAAGTAATGTAAGGGTAGAGATTCGTACTTTTTCTTGTGAAAGTAACAAGTTAGCACAGAAGTTATGTTAAAATCTGTTCTTAATTTATTAAGAATATGAGGAAAGAAATGGATTTAAATCAGCATAATAAGCTATTGGTACAGCAAGTTAGAGAGAATTGGGAGCTTTTGGGCTATGAAACAAGAAATAAGTATCAATTCTTAGATGAGGCGCAAAACCCTATTGGCTATGCGGCAGAACAACAAAAGGGATTCCTTGGCTTTATCATGCGCCAGTTCCTGGGTCACTGGAGGACTTTTGATCTGCACTTCTTTGACCAAGCTCGTAATGAGTATATGATTGCTAAGCATCCATTTTGCTTCTTTTTTCAACGTCTTGAAATACAGGATCTGAATGGGCAGTTGATTGGTTCTCTTCAGCAAAGATTTTCTTTAATAACAAAGAAATTTGATGTCTTGGATGCTCAGGGAAATGTCATTATGGAAATGCGCTCACCAATTTGGAAGCCTTGGACTTATCCTTTCTATTCTCGAGGGCAAGAGGTTGCACTTGTGTTGAAAAAGTTTTCTGGACTATTTTCAGAGATGTTTACTGATCGAGACAACTTTGCCATTGATTTAAAGAGTCAGACACTAACGGAGCAGGAGAAGAAAATTATTCTCGCGACTTCGATTTTCATTGATCTCGTTTATTTTGAAAGAAAAGCAAAATAAAGAGAGTTCTTGTAAGAAAGAAATTGTTTACGGATAAAGTTGATAATTCTATTTTGTGAAAATGAATTGTCGACTTTGCCGTTATGCAATCTCTATTTCTATCCTTTGGTGGCGCTAGTGCGCCTTTCACACATTATTAGTTAATAATAAATTTCGATCTATTTTTTAAAAAAATTTAAGAGGTAATCATGAAAAAGATTATTTTATGCTTTGTTATATTAGGACAAAGTGATTTGACAAATACGAACTATATTAGAAGAGAGGATTCGTGCCATGAATGACTTTATTCAACAATTACATTCTCATCGTTCAATTAGAAAATTTTCTGATAAGGATATTTCACAAAGTGATTTAGAACTCATTCTAAGTGCAGCAGCAAGCGCATCAAGCTCTGGAAATATGCAATCCTTCTCAGTTGTTGTGACTAGAGATAGAGCAATGAAAGAGAAGATGTACCAGGCCCACTTTGAACAAAGTATGTTAATGGATGCTCCAATTTTTTTAACATTCTGTGCTGATTTCTATCGTATGAGAAGGTGGCTTAAATTAAGTGAGGCGGCCAATAACTTTGATAATTACATGAGCTTTATGATTGCTTCTATTGATGCCATTCTCGCTAGTCAGAATGCGGCATTAGCAGCTGAAAGTCTTGGAATGGGACTCTGTTATATGGGGACAACGTTGGCCAGTGCTGGCGAAATTGGTGAGATCTTAGCGTTGCCTGAGAATGTCGTTCCTGTCGTAGGCTTTGCTCTAGGCTACCCAGATGAGGCACCTGATTTAAGAAAGAGGCTTCCACTTGAATCTCTCGTTCATTATGAGAAATATCATAAATATTCAGATGAAGAAGTGCTAGAAATATATCGAGAAAGAGAAGTCGAGGGGATGAAGCGTTATCGTGACAACCCACGATTAAATCAAATGATTAAAGATGTCGGAGCAAAGAATTTGGCCCAAGTCTATACACAGGCGAAATATACAGAAGAGTCCCATCTTAAATATAGTGAAGATTTAATTGCTTATCTTAAACGTCAAAATTTCTTTTGATATTGGCCACTAGGGTATGCGAAAATAAATAAAAAACGTGTACCCTAGGAGTATTGCTTGAAAAAGATATATATATTTATAATCGTCATTATCTTTGTCGTCTCTGCGATACTTTTAAGAGTTTTCTATTTTAAAAATAATTATGAATTAATCTCCCCTAAAAAGGGTGATGTTGTGGAGGCCATTTATGGCCTCGGACGAGTCGATACAGATAAAGAGTTTAATGTAAAAATTGGAGTCTTATCTCTTGTCGAAAAACTCTATGTAAAAGAAGGCCAAAAAGTTAAAGAAGGTGACCGCCTTGTTAGCTTCGACGGCCGTGTTCTATTTAAAGCACCTTTTGATGGTACGGTTACTCTCGTTGCAAATAAAGAAAAAGAAGTTGTACTTCCACAAGTGACAGTTCTTAGAATGCAAAATCTTAATGAAAAATTTATTGAAGTTTCATTAGAGCAAGAAGCTGCACTGAGAGTTATCCCAAATCAAAAAACGAGAATTATTTTTGAAAGCCAGTCCCAAAGAAAATATGAAGGCTATGTAAAAACAATATATCCAAGGGAAGGAGAGTTCATCACGCGCATCGAGGTGAAGGGGTTGGAGAAAAGTATTCTTCCAGGCATGACTGCGGACGTAGTAATAGAAGTTGGAAAGAAAAAAGGTGTTCTTCTAATACCTGTAAAGGCGATAAGTAACGGAAAGGTTCTTCGTATGCGAGATAAGAAGAGGGAAAAAGTCGAAGTTGTTACAGGAAATAATGATGGAATGTGGGTTGAGGTTATCTCTGGAGATATTAAGCTTTCCGATCTACTTTTTATCAAGAGGTAGTCATGCTGTTCTTGTCGATGAAGCAACTATTTTCTAAAAAGAAGCAAACTCTTCTTATTCTGTTAGGTATTAGTTTCGGTACGATGCTCTACGTTGCTATCTCAGGGATTCAACTAGGACTTAGGCAGTATATCATTAAGGCCCTTTTAAATAATACCGCTCATATCCTGATTTCAGGAAAAGAAGATCTTATTGATCGTCCTCTTGTTAATAAGTGGTTTTATGAAAATAAACAAGTTGATTGGATAACTCCTCCATATGGAAAGAGAAGTGAATCAAAATTAGAAAATTATCAAGGCTGGGCCGATCGTCTTTCTCATCATCCAGATGTCTATGACTTTAGCCCCCGCTTAACAATACAGGTTATGTTAAAGCGTGGTGATCTTACTCACAGTATGGGGCTCATTGGAACAAATGCCAGACGACAAATCAGAATTAGTGATATTCCTGATTACATGGTGGAAGGTGATTTTTCGTCACTTGCCAGTGGAGGAAATAAGATCATTCTTGGTGCCGCTGCTGCTGAAGAAATTGGAGCACGTGTTGGTCAGTATGTAGAGGTCATAGCGGGAAGCCTGACACATAAAAACTCATTTAAAATCGTAGGCCTCTTTTCTTTCGGAGATGATCGAGCAGATAAGTCCATAGCATTCTCTCACCTTGAAGATGTACAAAAACTTAATAAGACACCAGGGCGAGTCTCTGAAATAGCAGTTTCACTATTCGACATGAATAAGTCACAAGAGCTTGCTGATCAGTGGTCTCTATTAAGCCATGATAAAGTTGAAGACTGGAAAGAGTCTAATCCCATGTTTATGGAAATGATAATGATGCAAGATATAGTTCGCTACTTTATTACAATTGCCATTCTCATTGTAGCTGCCTTTGGGGTTTATAATGTTCTAACAATTATGATTAACCAAAAGCGAAAGGAGATCGCTATTCTTCGCTCTATTGGCTATGGCCCCAAACGAATTCTTGAGCTTATTATGTATCAAGGCATATTCCTTGGTGTAAGTGGTGGAGTTGTTGGGCTAATCCTGGGATTCATCATTTGTCGAGCTGTCGAAAGTATTGAGTTAAATATAAATATTGGTGGCGATAATCACTTACTTATGGATTATACACCTTCAACGTATATCATTGCATTTGTTGCGGCCCTTGTTGCTTCGCTGGTTGCAAGCTTTCTTCCTGCTCTATCAGCAAGTCGAATGACTCCAATTGATATCATAAGGGGCGAGTAGTGATAAAAGCTGAAAGTATAGTTAAAGAGTTTGGTGATCCTCCACAACGTATTCTTCACAATATCTCCATGGAGATAAATAAGGGAGAGTTTGTTTCTATTTCAGGACGTTCTGGAAGTGGAAAATCAACCCTTCTTTATATTATTAGCTCCCTCGATGAACCAACATTTGGCCATATTTATATTGATGGAAAGAATGTTACTCATATGAGTGTTGATGAAATTCATGAGTTTCGAAATCGCCACATTGGTTTTATTTTTCAATTCCACTACTTACTTCCTGAGCTGACGGCCTTAGAAAATATTCTATTACCTCCTCGAAATCTTGGTCTCTTAAAAAAGTATGAGCCTCGTGCAAATATGCTACTTGAAAAACTCAATATTCCACATACTCGTAATAAGCTTCCAGGGCAACTATCAGGTGGTGAACAGCAACGAGTTGCTATTGCTAGGGCCCTTATTATGGAGCCAAGTTATATTTTTGCGGATGAACCTACGGGGAATCTCGATACGGCAAATGCTGAGATTGTGATGAATATTTTAAAAGAAACTAATAAAGAGAAGGGAACGACAATTGCGCTGGTTACTCACGATCCTGATTATGCTGCTATGGCAGATCGAGAGATTTTCCTTGTTGATGGCCATGTTTCAGATACTTACACCGGTGACTAAGAATTATTCACCCATTAGAAATCTTACCTTATAGCTTATCTCGATCTATTTTTTTGATAAATTTAAGCTATGAAAACACTAAGCCCAAAACTAAAGAAAATTGTTCTAACGGGAGTTCTTTTACTCTCACAACTAAATCAAGCCGCGACATTTATTCAGGCCGAAGAGACTCCTTATAAGTATATTAAGGCAACGGAAATTGTTAATGACCGTTATATCTTCGAAGAATGTCATGGGAATAGAGAAGAGCTTAAATGCCGCAACCTCTTTTCTGATTACAGAACTTTTGCAAGAAGTGACATTAAGAAGATGGCCGATATGAATGGACGCCACGCTCTTTATGCCGCCGGTGCTGATGTCGCAATCTTAGCAGTTTCTGCTTACCTTGGTCTCATTATTGGTGCAAAGGCCACGGCCGCTTACTATATTGGAACAGGTGTGAGTCTTGATGGTGGTGTTGCCGCTGTTGGTGGGTTCTTCTTTGGTGTACCATCGGGAACGGCCGTGGGGACGACATTTGCAGCAGGCCTTGATGAGCTCGATCCATTTGTTCACAGAGATATGTCAATTGCACTTGAGCAAGTTATCGGCGTTGCTGATAGCGACGATCTTGACGATGTGGAAGCAAGGCAAATTGATGAAGGGATGATTGTTGAAATTGAAGATATTAATTTTGAACAATTAAAAAATAAAATTAAAACTCAGCTTGAAGATTTAGATTAATAAAAAAGGCCTCAAACGAGGCCTTTTCTTTTATCTCTACTCAGCATCAACTGCTGGGAAGTATTCTGCTTGTTCCCCAATCTTGTGATTTTCTGGGAAGTCTTTTGCTAGCTCATCAATCGAGTAAACACTCTCAGGAAGATTTAAAGATACGCGAAGCTTCTCCATTGTCTCCGGCGCAAATGGCCTAAGCATTACTAAGATATTTCTTAGAATGTAGAAACAAGAATAAAGAGCATCAGTTCTTTCTTTCTCATCAAAGCGGTCATCGTGAGGCTTATACTGATTAAATAGTCCGTTAATAATACGAGCATAGTTTTCAAGGGCACCAAGTGCTTTTGGGTATTCTCCCTTTTCCATGAATTTCGTATACTGTTGAACAATCTTAAGAGTTTCTTTTTCTGTCTTACCAATAAGCTCACCCTTAGGAACCACGCCACCAAATTGCTTGTGACAAGCAGAGATTGGCTTTTCAAATGAAGCGTTCATTGGCCCTGCAAGGAATGCATTCTTTGCTTTGAAAACTTCAAAATCAAAGTTTGATGCTTTCTCTGAAAGACTTAGAGTTGATAGGAAGTAGCGAACTTGGTCTGCTGTATATCCCATCTCATCAATTAGCTGATCACCTGTGTAGAAGTTTCCTTTTGACTTACTCATTTTCTCACCATTGATTTGTAGGTGGAAATTAGAGAAGACATCTGTTTGTTGAAATTCACCATTAACAGCTTGTCTCATTGGGTCTTCTTGAACACCAAACCACATCGCTCCCTGCATAAGAACATAGAAGAAAACGTTATCAGTTCCAAGGAATTGGAAAACCTTTGCTTCTGGATCAGTCCAAAATTCTTTATGAAGTTCTGGATCAAGTCCTTTCTTTTTAAGGGCAACTTTTGTAAATGAGATCGGTGCAATTAATGACTCTGGCCATACATATAAAGTTTTACCTTCCATGCCTGGTTCAATATCTGTCGGAACAGGAATTCCCCATGATACATCACGAGTAATTGCTCTATGTGCCCAACCATCGTTAAGCTCACACTCAATTCCTTTTTCTTCTAAAAGTTTTTTACCTGTTGCAAGATCCGCAAGATTTTCAAATTGAACTAGAACTTTTCTTCCTGGAGCATAACGGCTTTTATGAGTTGGAAGAGATTCTTTAATTTCTTTATATGCTGGCTCAGATTTATTTGTGAATGTTACACATGGATAAACAGTTCCAAAAGCTTCTTGAAGAATTGGTTTTCTCCAAGTTTTCTGCTTTGTATTTAACCATTCAATTAACTGATCTGTTACTTTCCACATATTCAGATACCAGTGATCAGTATCTCTAAGCTCTGGTGTCGCATCACTTACTGCTGAAACAGGATTCTTTAACTCATGTGGATCGTAGTTCTTGCCACAAACATCACACTCGTCACTATATGCTTTTGTATTTGAGCAGTCCGGGTTTGGACAATCTCCCTGAACATAGCGATCAGGTAGGAACATATTAAGCTTTGGATCAAACCATTGCTGACTTGTTTTCTTGTCTAACATTCCATTAGCGTGCATTTTTCTAAGAAAATCCTGACAAAGTTCTTTGTGAGCTTCGTAATTTTCTTCTCTTGAAGTTCCAGTATAAGTATCTAGGCCAATCGAGTAGCGCTCCATTGTCTTAGATTGCTTTGCATGAACCTCACTAATGAACTCTTGTGTTGTTTTACCAAGTTTCTTTGCAGCTACTTCACTTGTTGATCCATGATCGTCAGTACCACAAACAAATAGTACGTTATCATCACCAATCAGTAGCCTCATCCAACGCGAGTAAATATCTGCTGGTACGTGGGCACCTGCTAGGTGACCAATGTGAACTGGCCCGTTTGCATATGGCATACCTGCTGTAATAACAGCTTTCTTTGGTCGACTTACACGAGATAGGATTGTTGGAATGTCCTGCTTTGGACGCATGTCTTTTTTGTTTTCTTTTACTTCATTATTCATAGGGAATAATTTAGCATTGCCCTGCGTTTTCGTCTATATAAAGGTACCTTCAAGATTGAGAAGGGCCTCTTTAGTTTGTGCTCCTGCAACGTATCCTGAAAGTTCGCCCGACTTGGCTATGACGCGGTGACAAGGAATTATTAAACAAATTGGATTTTTAGCATTGGCACTACCAACTGCTTGCACAGCGTTGGGGGAACCAACTTTATTTGCAATGTCTGAATAGGTTGTAACTTCACCGTAGGGTATATCAAGAAGCTGGGCCCAAACTTGTTTTTGAAAATCTGTTCCCTTGCTAATACTTAGAGGAATTGAAAACTTCTTACGACTACCTGCAAAGTATTCCTCAAGTTGATCGTGGGCCTCATTGAGATATTTTACAATCCTCTCGTCGTCTTCGTAATGAGGACCATCAAAATCTTGCTCTTGCCAACCCAGGTATGAGACACCGTTTTCATTAGCACAAATATAAATCGTGCCAAATTTTGAATGGAATTCAATTTGTCTATCAGTCATGCCGTGATTATAGCACTATCAAATCTTAAAAAGAACTTATGTTTATGTGATCTGTTTTGAAGTTTATTGCGTATATATAGTTAAGAGAGATAAACTTAACCAATTTTTAATTTCTGGAGGAATTATGAAAGTAATCAGTCGTTTATTTATTGCAATGTGTATCATGTTCTCTTTTGCCCATGGGGAAGAAATTAAATTAGGTCAAAGTGTGCCAGAATTTACAGCAAAGAATCATGAAGGCAAAAACTTTTCAATCGTATCACGCAAAGGAAAGTGGACTGTTCTTTACTTTTACCCAAAGGCGGGGACTCCTGGTTGTACTAAGCAGGCATGTGCCTTTCGCGACAGCATTAAATCAATTAGAAAATTAGGTGCTGAGGTTTATGGGATCAGTATGGACTCTGTAAAAGATCAAGCTGCTTTTCACGAAGAGCATGCTTTGCAATTCGATCTTCTTTCGGATGAAAAAGGTGAAGTGACAAAGAAGTTTGGTGCAAAGATGGCCGTATTTAATATTTCAAAAAGATGGACTTTTATTATTGATCCAAGTTTAAAGATTGTAGCAATTGATCGCGATGTTGATCCAATGTTAGATGCAGATCATGTATCGAAGAAATTAGCTGAACTGCAGAAAACGAAAAAGTAATCATTTATGAGTCAAGCGAGTAGTGCTTTATTATTTTTTCTCGTAAATCACGAAAGGAAATATCCTAATCGTAAATTGGCCGCTGCTATTGAGGCTGCATCAACACATGAAGACTACCTATCTATTTTAAAAACTTTTAACTTCAAAAAAGTTAAAGCAAAGGCCCTCAATGCTCTAATGCATTGGGGGAATAATCAATGGGAGTTTGAACTTCTCGATTATATTCCATCACCATATGAAGTTTTAAAGTTTCAGGCACAGGGGATTCGTCCTGTGACATTAATTGAGCAAGAAAACTTTAAACCGATACTCATGCGTGAAGATTGTTTAGAGTTTTTTCTACATGATCTTGAGCATGGCCATATGTTCTTTCACAATGAAGAATTAAAGAAAATGCAGATCAACTTTTTTAAAAAAGTTGAAGACTCTCTTGAGCGTGGAGAATGGAAACCCTATCTAAAATGTCGAGAATTTAAAGAAAAATTCTTCTACCTCATAAGCGACATGAATAGCCATATTGAGCACTATCGTCACTATCTCAACTCTATGCTTCCTCCGAAAGACATCAATAAATTCGAATACTTGTTTAATTAATTGACCTGTTGCGGTGATAGTTAAGAAAAATTAAGTTTGAGCTTCTATAGTCAAAATCTATCCTGATATAGACGAAATATATTATCTTTACACCTGTCTTTCATCGATACTGATTGCATCGAAAACATAGATTTTCAAAGGAGCTAAATATGAAAAGAAAACTACCTTTGTTAATTGCTGCAGTAACGCTTTTGAGTTGTGCATCGAACTCAAATGATAATATGAAACAGCAATTTGCAAGCGGTGAAGCCAAGCCGAATAACTTTTGGTGGCCTAGCCGAATCGATTTAACACCACTTAGGCAGCACTCTCTCGAGTCAAGTCCATTAGGTCCTAAGTTTAATTATGCAAAAGAATTTAAATCACTAAATCTTTCAGCAGTTAAAAAAGACATCAGAAAAACATTAACAACATCCCAAGATTGGTGGCCAGCAGATTACGGTCACTATGGGCCATTTTTTATTCGTATGGCATGGCACAGTGTTGGAACATATAGATCTCATGATGGTCGCGGAGGCGGCGGTGGTGGTCAACAACGTTTTGAACCACTTAATAGTTGGCCAGATAACGTTTCACTAGACAAGGCCAGGAGATTACTTTGGCCAGTTAAAAAGAAATATGGAAATAAAATTTCATGGGCAGACTTAATGGTTCTTGCTGGTAACGTATCACTTGAAGATATGGGATTTAAAACAATCGGCTTTGCCGGTGGCCGAACAGACGATTGGGAAGCTGATCTTGTTTACTGGGGACCAGAGACTCAGTGGCTTGCTGGTGACAAAAGATATAAAGGTGAGCGCGATCTTGAAAGACCACTTGCCGCAGTACAGATGGGACTAATTTATGTAAACCCTGAAGGGCCAAACGGAAATCCTGATCCATTACTTGCTGCAAAAGATATTCGTGAAACATTTGGAAGAATGGGAATGGATGATGAAGAAACAGTTGCTCTTATCGCTGGTGGACACACTTTTGGTAAGGCACACGGTGCTCATAAACCAGATGACTGCTTAGAAAAAGATCCTGCCGGAGCACCAATTGAAAATCAAGGTTTTGGTTGGAAGAACAAGTGTGGAAAGGGTCACTCAGAAGACACAATTACTTCTGGTCTTGAAGGTGCTTGGAATGCAACACCTACTCAATGGACAACTGGTTACTTAGATAATCTATGGGCATTTGAGTGGAAGCTTACGAAATCTCCAGCGGGTGCACATCAGTGGATTCCAACTGATGAAGGCGCAGCTGATATGGTTCCAGATGCTCACATAAAAGATAAGCGTCACGCACCAATCATGTTCACAACAGATATTGCACTTAAAGAAGATCCTGCATATGCAAAAATCTCTAAGAGCTTTTTAGATGATCCAAAGAAATTTGAATACGCATTTGCTAAAGCATGGTTCAAACTTACTCACCGTGATATGGGGCCACAAGCTCGCTATATTGGTAAGGAAGTTCCAAAAACTTCTTTTAAATGGCAAGATCCAACTCCGAAAGGAAAGAAGATCTCTAATGCAACAGCATCTGCAGTTAAGTCTGATATCTTAAAATCGGGTCTGTCTGTATCAGATCTTGTTAGAACTGCATGGGCCTCAGCTTCTACTTATCGTGGAACTGATATGCGTGGTGGTGCAAATGGTGCACGAATTCGTCTGGCCCCACAAAAAGATTGGGCAATTAATAAGGCCTCAAACGTTGATGCAGTGATTGCTAAGCTTTCAAAAATTAGTAAAAGACATGGAGTTTCTTTAGCTGACACAATTGTTCTTGGGGGAGCTGCTGCAATCGAGAAGGCATCTGGTAACAAAGTTAAGGTTCCATTCTCTTCAGGGAGAGGGGACGCAACTCAGAGACAAACAGATGTAACATCTTTTGCTTTCTTAGAGCCAAAAGCAGATGCTTTCCGTAACTACTACACAGAAGAGTCTGGAAGAACTCCTATATATATGCTTATTGATAAAGCAAATATGTTAGGTCTAACAGTTCCTGAAATGACAGTTCTTATCGGTGGGATGCGCGCTCTTGATGCAAACGCAGATGGATCTAAAAATGGTGTATTCACAAGTCGTCCTGGAAAACTTACAAATGACTTCTTTGTAAATCTTCTAACGATGGACAATAAGTGGGTTAAATCAAGTACTCCTGGACTATACAATGGTGTGGACAGAAAGTCTGGAAAGGTTAAGTACACTGCGACTCCTGTTGACTTAGTCTTTGGTTCCCATGCTGAGCTAAGAGCTGTCGCTGAAGTTTACGCTGCTAACGATGGTCAAAAGAAATTTATGCAAGACTTCGTTAAGGCTTGGACTAAAGTAATGCAAGCAGATCGTTTTGATTTAAAATACTAATTAGTAATATGCCTGGCCGAGCTTTCTCGGTCAGGTTCTTATGATTCCACTCTGGAATAGTAAAAATACCGATTATATATTGTTCAGAAAATCTCTCTCAAAGTAATGTTAAGCATGGAGAGTCGTCATGTTAGAAACATCATTTGGTCATTTAGTTAAGTTAGATATTAGTCAAGTAAGTGAAGTGAACTTCCTTTCTTTTTCAAAGAGGGGCCGTGCTCATAAGCATCCGCAAAAAGAAGTTGTTTATATTACATCAGGAAGTGGAGCGATTCATATTGAGGGTGAAATTACTAAAGTAAGTAAAGGAGACCTCATCACTATTGATAGAATGAAGTCTCACTATATGGTACCGACAGAAAATGAAGTTTTGGAGTTGATGCTATTTTATAGCTAGAGCCCGTAATACTTACTCATCCAGTAGATTAAAGTGATATCGTAGCCAGGGTTCTCGTCTCTAGCAGCACCTCTTTTTTCATAGCCTACAGTGTATGGTTCTCTTTGCCACATGAATGATCCACCAGGATGGCGATGCCTGATATCAAGTGGGTCTGCGGAAATAGACATGAAACCTTTTCCACCATACTCAGGGTATTGCACAAGTTCAATGTCTTCTAGTGGTGGTTTTACAACACTTACATTTCTTGGAGAGCGTTCTAAGAAGCGTACAAGATTTTCTTGAATTCGTGTGATCTTCTCTTGCGAAACCGCATCAGGATTAAAAGAGTATTCAATTAAATTAAAGAAAGAGTTGTCGTGATTTCCTGTGCTGTACTTAATAACGTTATAGCTTCTAAGCATATCTGCACGGCGCTCTTGGTTCTTTTCAAGTCTAAAGTAATTGTAGAAGTGCATATTAAGTAAGTTGAATTTATAATACTTATTAACATTATCTTTTGCTGTAATATTATGAAAAATATAAGCAGTCTTACTTAATTCAGACATGCGGTTAAGTTCTTGTGTGTATTGTCCAGGAAACATATGTTGTCCAATCAATAACATATTAAGTTGCTGCTCAGGACTTCCGAACCAGACAGTTGGAGCAATTACTTTTGCAGGAGTGATGCTGATTTCACGGTCTTCAGAAATTGTCCAATTATTACGAATAAGATAATCAAGCATCATGCGATAATATGAAGCAGCTTTTGTCTTAATCTCTTCGTCTTCAATAAGATCATAGACGATCGTAAGTCCAAAAATAATTCCTGTGTATTGATCTCTTGTAATACCTTTCTTCTCGTGATGGTTTACCCATTTTTCACCTTTGTAATCGACGATTTCATAATCTAGAGGGTCTCTATTGGCCATCAAAGCACGACCGGCCATGCTGTTAAGGGGTTGTGCAGATCTTGAAAGTAAACCAGTAAACCCATTTACTCCTAATAGATTTCCAATACCATCAAGATTGATTCTAATATTATTTAAGGCTTTTTCATTTTGAGAAACACTATAGCGAAAAGCTTGAGATGCAAGATAGGCACCATTCCAAATCGCAGCATCTGAAAAAGTTCCAAAACCAACGACATTTCCTTTTGTTCCAATACCATTTGGCCCATAAGAATCAAACCAAGAAATATAATCATTTTGATCATAAATTAAATTGAGAACAGTACCATTAATTAAATGTTTTTCTGCTATTTTGTCTTCGATATTTTCAATTGTGTCCTCTAGGTCTGAAAAGCTATAAAGTGGAGGAGTTTTTAGGCGTTCAGGAGTAGCTTGTCTAAAACGCTCATTTAGTACGAATACTGTTTTTAATTGTTCACTACCTTGCGCCAATAATTTATCAAAGGATTTGTTGATTTTCTTTTTTAGAACTTTTTTTGTCGCAACAAGTACACCGTTTAGAAGTACATTTGAAGCTTTAAGGTCAAGTTTTAATTTCTTGTCGATAGTATCAATTGACTTAACTCTGATAACACTATTTTCATCTCTGTCATAATTGATAACGTATTTAAACTTTAGCTCTTTGATATTTAGCTTAATAAGCTTTGTCATGCGAAACCATTTTGTTTTGTATCTTAAACGAGCTCTTAGCTTTAATTTCCATTTATTAGAATCTGGAATACCAACAACAATTTTATTATCCGTAATTTCATAGAATTCTATTGGGAAGTCGAGAATATTTGTTTCAGCAATATTGGCACTCATAAGTTTTAAATTACTGCCAATTTCTTTGTTGTTAAAATTTTCTTTAACTTCTTTATTAATATTAAAAATAATGTCTTCTTTGAATCCATTGAATAATGATTTTAATTCATTATTTAGAGTGCTTTCGTGAGAAAAAGCGAATGAATAACTTTGCGCTAAGATGGCAAGGAATAAAACGTACTTCATACTACTATCCTATGTATTACAAGTTTAATTTATCCCTAAGTCAATTTAGAAATACTATAGTGATTCAATTTATTATTTGCAAATATGATAGATGAATTTTTAGGATGATTCTGTCAAAAGTAAGAAACTTAAGAAAAATTAAGTGATCTGACCAGTTGCCTGGTCAGAATGACATCACTTTCTAGTATTTGATTAGTGTTTTTGTATCCATGATAAACTCACCATCACGATCTGGTGAGTAAACTCTGGCCTTGCCATGAGTATAAATTTCAAGAACAATATCGACTTCGTTGTACTTGTCGATAACTTTATCTTCTACGCAAATTTTTTCAAAACACTCAACTGATTTACCTAGTTCTGAATATGGAAATGAGTATGTACCTGGCCCATGAGTAAGCTCTACCTCAACCATATCTTTTGATTGATCAAAGCTTACAACGTATCCAGACCAACCAAAGACATCCATAACCTTATCATCTTGGCATAGTGATTTATAACATTCACCTGCAAAGATAGGCATAGTGAGCATTAAGGTAAAAATAATTTTTTTCATTTAAACTTCCTTGTTTTATTCTTTTGAAAATGTATCAACAAATTTTTTGATTTCATCAACATGCTCAAGAATGTATTTCGCTTTAGTTAAGCCGAAACTCATTACCGTACCATACTTCTCAAGTTCGTTGCCTTCTTCATCAACTTTATAAATTTTGAATATTTTATTTCCTTTAAACTCTTCTACACCAACATTATGTGGAGGTAAGTCATAGCTCATATTAATCCCTTTATAAAATGTAGTTAATTATTCTTATTCTAACATTTAATTGTAAATTCATTAAACTATAAAAATTTAATATCATAAGTGATTATCCGAAAAGTAAAATATTGAAAAAACCATTTAAACTAATTTGATAACCAAGTTTATCACTAAGATATTTAAATATACTTAATTAAATCTATACCAAGGATTTTTTATGGAAAATAAGATCAAAGAAATTGAAAAAGTTTTAGAATTAAAAAATACAAGCTTATCTTACATAAGTTTAAAGAATCTATGTGAAAAGTATGGCGTAAATATTGAAACGCTTCCTCATACAATTAAAATTCTTCTTGAGAATATTGCAAGAAGAGTAGATGGAAAAGATGTTAAGCTCACTGATGTTGAAGCTCTCGTTAAATGGGGCAGTGGCTATGATAAAAAAGCCTCTCTTGCTTTTATGCCTGCAAGAGTTCTTATGCAAGACTTTACTGGGGTTCCGGCCGTTGTCGATTTGGCCGCAATGAGAAGTGCAATGGCCAGAGCAGGGGGAGATCCTAAAAAAGTAAATCCATATGTTGGAGTTGATTTAGTTATTGATCACTCTGTCCAAGTTGATAATTTCGGGCATGCTGATTCATATGAAAAGAACTTGGAGCTTGAATATGAGAGAAATGCAGAACGCTATGCTCTTTTAAACTGGGCCCAACAGGCATTTCAAGATTTTCGAGTGGTTCCTCCTGGTATGGGGATTTGCCATCAGGTAAACCTTGAGCACCTTGGTCATGTTGTTCAGAGTAAGAATGGATGGGCGATCCCTGATACTCTAGTGGGGACAGACTCACATACTCCAATGATTAATGGATTGGGTGTACTTGGTTGGGGCGTTGGTGGAATTGAGGCAGAAGCGGCAATGCTTGGACAACCAATGTTCTTACCTGCACCAATTGTTATCGGTATTCGTACAAAAGGGACATTGCCAGCTGGAGCAACTGCTACTGATTTAGTACTAACTCTTACTGAAATGCTTCGTAAACACGGTGTTGTTGGGAAGTTTGTTGAATTTTTCGGAGATGGCCTAAGTAGTTTAAGTATTGCAGATCGAGCCACTCTTTCAAATATGTCACCAGAATTCGGTGCAACTGCAACTTTATTTCCAGTGGATCAAGTGACTCTCGATTACTTAGTTATGACAGGTCGAGGTGATAAAGTAGAGTTGGTTGAAAAGTACACAAAAGAACAAGGCCTATTTAGAAATGATGGAGATAGAGAGCCTCAGTTTACTGAAGTTTTAGACTTAGATTTAAGTAGTGTTGTACCAAGTCTTGCCGGCCCTAAACTACCTCAGCAGAGAGTTAATCTTAATGATGCTCGTAAATCATTTGATGATAATTTTAAAGTTAGAAAAAATGAGGGAAAAGTTATTAAACATGGTGATGTTGCAATTGCAGCGATAACTAGTTGTACAAATACTTCAAATCCATCAGTCATGCTTGCCGCAGGGCTTGTTGCAAAGAAGGCAGTTGAAGCAGGTCTTAGTACAAAACCTTGGGTTAAAACTTCTCTTGCTCCTGGTTCTCGTGTTGTTACAAATTATTTAAAAAAGGCAGGGTTACTTCCATATTTAGAGAAACTTGGATTTAACTTAGTAGGGTATGGTTGTACTACATGTATTGGAAACTCTGGGCCACTGCCTGAAGAAGTTTCAAAAGATATTAATGAGAATGAGCTTGCGGTAGTTTCTGTTTTATCAGGTAATCGAAACTTTGAAGGACGAGTTCATAGTCAAATTAAAGCAAGTTACCTGGCCTCACCACCTCTTTGTGTAGCCTATGCTCTGACAGGAACTTTCCTTTGTGACTTATCAACTGAAGCAATAGGGCAAAATAAAGATGGAAAAGATATTTTTCTAAAAGATATTTGGCCGACAGCAAGTGAAATTCAAGACTTGATCGCTTCTTCAGTAAGTTCAGAGCAATACGAGTATGAATACGGACGAATTTTTGCAGGTGATGATAAGTGGAAGAGTATGGCCGTACCAAAAGGTGATCTATTTGAATGGCAAACAAACTCGACATACGTTAGAGAGCCCGACTTCTTTGTAAATTTACCAAAAGATGTAGCACCTCTTAAGAATATCAATGAAGCAAGAGTCATGTGCTTACTTGGAGATTCTATAACGACAGACCATATCTCACCTGCCGGAACAATTGGAAAGGATTCTCCGGCCGGAAAGTATTTAATGGAGCAAGGTGTTTCACAAAAAGACTTTAATAGCTTTGGTTCACGCCGTGGTAATCACGAAGTAATGATTCGTGGAACTTTTGGAAATATTCGATTGAGAAATGATATGGCCCCAGGGACAGAAGGGCCATGGACAACACATCTACCAAGTCGTGAACAGATGAGTATTTATGATGCTTCTAAGCGCTATCAAGAAGATGATATTCCTTTAATTGTCATTGCAGGTAGTGCATATGGCTCGGGAAGTTCACGAGACTGGGCAGCAAAAGGAACGACATTACTTGGGATAAAGGCCGTCTTAGCTGAAAGTTATGAAAGAATCCACCGCAGTAATCTCGTTTGTATGGGAGTTCTACCGCTGCAGTTTAAAGAAGGTCAAAGTGCTAAAACTTTAAAGATTACTGGTCTAGAAACATTTACGATTAAAGGTATTGAAGAAGGTATCAGTCCACGTAAAGAACTAAGCATAGAAATGAAGCGTGATGATGGAAGTATTGAAGTGTTTGATGTTATTTTAAGAGTCGATGCACAAGCTGAAGTTGACTACTATACTCATGGTGGAATTTTACAAATGGTTCTTAGGGAAATGCAGAGTAAATGATTTTTTAGAAAAACTAATTTTTACTAATTTGACTTAACTTGCTCTGCTATTAGGTGTTTACGTCTATCACGCTGGCCGTTTTGATTCTCTATTTCCGTGTTGTTATTCAATTTATAATGAAGAAACTCACAACAACATAGGAAGGATAATATGACGAACAAAACAGGTGTTTTAACATTCGGAGTGATTAGCTACTTAGTAGGCTTTTCTGCGCTTGTCGGTTGGATTGGTAGTATGCTGGGGCTAATTCCTTTTCAGTATGGAATTGTAAACTATACAACAGACTCTGTGGGAAGTGCCTTTGCAATTGCCATCGGGCTTACTAGTTTATTTGCGATCCAGCATACAGTAATGGCAAGGCAGACTTTTAAAAGATTTATTAATCAATATATTCCAGCTGCGGCAGAGAGATCGCTCTATGTTCTGATGTCGGGTATAACACTTCATTGTGCTATTTTATTTTGGCCTAAAAATGGAGTTGTTCTGTGGAATATTGAAAACTCAATTGCCTCGACTCTCATTATGAGTATCGGTGTTGCTGGTTGGGCTTACCTTTTTGTTGCAAGCTTTGCTTTAAATCATTTTGAACTGTTTGGTCTTGAGCAAACTTATAACTATTATCAAGGCAAGCCGCTTCATCGTGTGCCTTTTCAAGAAAGTTGGATGTACAGTTTTGATCGCCACCCAATCATGACAGGTGCACTTATCGGTATGTGGTTTACTCCTCAAATGACAGTTGATCATCTTATGTTTAGCGGAATTTTCTCTGCCTATATTATCGCAGGCGTTTCAGTTGAAGAAAGGGATCTTGTTAGGCAATGGGGGACGCGATACATGGATTATCGAAGTCGTGTAAAAACAATTGTTCCTACTTTTGATATGATTGGGCCAAATGATATCAAGGCCAGTGAGTCTAAACAAAATAAACAAAATAAAGATGAAGATGAAACGAAAAAAGCAGCATAGTAAATAGTGAAGGAGTCTTTGACTCCTTCATGTTTATTGAAAAAACTTCATGAATACGAAAGCATTTGTGAATTTGGTCCTATTTGGTGATAATAAGAGCTATGCGCAGGAATCGTTTTCTCTATTCGACAATTATTTCGATAGGAATTCACGGACTATTGATATTTGGGGCAGCTTCATCTTCGAAGTTAGAGTCTCTTAACACGCATTTTTCTGCAAATAAGGCACAGGCAATTCAAGTTAGACGTTTAGTGAAGGTGAAGAAGATTAGCGAATCGCCTAAGAAGCCTGTCCAAAAAAAGGCCCGCTCTAAACAAGCACCAAAGGTAAAGTCGGCCAAAGTATTAGAGCAGACTCTAGAAGTAGCACCAGTAATTCAAAAAGTTACTGAGGCAGGTCAGGCCAATGAGAAGGCAAGGTATCTTAAAAGTATTAGAGACCAAATTCTTGCCCAAAAGCGTTACCCAAAAGTTGCTAAGATGTTAAAAAAACAAGGAATTGTTGATATCTACTTTGAGGTTTCTTATCCAAGTAATCTTTCAAATATTCAAATTCAAAAGGGCAGTGGTCACGCAATCCTTGATAAATCGGCCCTTGAGACAATAGAGGCCCTTGGTGACTTACCTGAGATGCCAGATTTTCTAAAGTCTGAAGTTCTTAAGGTCGCTATTCCAATTAAATATGAGTTATTGTAACAACAATAACGCACTGTAAAAACTAACTTCTTTACTAAAACCATTCCAAAAATCAGTTCAAATATGATAGTTTGCCTGCATGATAAAAAAGTTTGATGGCCAATACAATCTAGTCTTTCTTGGCCTTCTCACAAATTCAATAGTTCTTGCGCAAGACGTAAATCGTCTTGAGTCGATTTATATTACCGATGAAGTAGAGGTTTTTGAAAATACGCAAAACTCTGCCCTAGGACTACAAGAAGAAATTAATTCTGATCAGTTAGAGGATGAAGTTGCACAAAGTATTGATGACGTTCTAAAAAATACATCAGGTGCCACGACTAAAGGTGGCCCACGAGCAATTGGTGAGACTCCACAAGTGCGTGGCCTTGAAGCAAATAAGTTATTTGTAAACATCGACGGTGTAAAACAAACTTTTTATTTTTCTAATCATAATTACTCTCATCTTGCAGTTGATCCAGATAGCATTAAAAAAGTTGATATCTTCAAATCAAATACTGACTACTCTCAAGGAATCAGCCTCGGTGGTGGAATGTCTTTTACAACGAAAGACGGACGCGACTATTTAAAGGCCGGTGAGAATTCTGGAAGTATCATCAAGTACTCTTTTGAAGAAGCTTCTAATATGAATGCCCAGTCTTTGAAGACGTTTGGACTAATGGAGAAGAGCGACTATCTCTTAAGTGCTAGTTACAAAGATTCAAAAGACCTTAAGCTAAGTGATAAGACAACTCTTAAGAATTCAGCTTTTGAAAATTATAATATTTCTTCAAAGTTCACTTTTGATCTTGGAAAAGGTCAGAAATTAAAATTAAGTGGAGAGCTTTATAGTCTTGAGGATGAGTCACCATTAAATGCAACCCTTGATCCACCTAGTGACTTAACAACACTACATGGTAAGACGATCATTAAGCGTGAAACAATTGGATTAGATTACCAAAGAAAGTCTTCTGTCGGAAATATTTATTATTCTGAGCAGTTTAATACGCAAGAACGCGATAGTGATGGACGAAAAGAAGAGCGTAATATTGAAACGCTTGGAGCACGCCTAAAAGATCATATTGAATTTAGAGACAACCTAAAGCTTGTTATTGGGGCAGATGCAACAATTGATAAAGTAACAGGAAAAAGTTCAAAAGGTAGTGTCTCTGATTATCCTGATGGACAAATTACTGAAGCGGCAACATTCGCACAACTTAATTATAAAGCTAGTGGATTAACTGTTGCTCCGGGAATTCGCTTTAGTGATTACAAGCTTGAATCTAAAGATTCTAATTTTAAAGATGTAAAAGATAATAATCTTTCGTCAAAAATCTTAGTGAATTATGAGTACAATGGTTTTAATTTCTTTTCTAACTTTTCACAAGGTTTTAACTCGCCAGACGTTCAAGAAGTCTATGCAACAGGACTGCACCGCCCGGGAGATGGATTCTTTATTGCAGATAATTACTTTGTGACAAATTTAGATCTAAAACCTGAAACATCAAATACAGTCGAGTTTGGAACTGAATTTAAGAAACAACTTTTTTCTGATTTAGATCTTCTTACGTTTAGGGCAAGTGGGTATGTATCAAAGGCCCGAAATTATATCGATCAAGAAATTATCGACTATGCCATTTTTGATGGAAAAAATGGAACAACTCAATTTGTTAACCGAGATAAGGTGACTCTTTATGGACAAGAGTTTGATCTTAGATATCTTTACGATCAAATTGAGTTTGCCGCTAGTTATTCTCGAAGTGTCGGTTGGGATAACTCAAGGAATATGTGGCTTTCTAATATGCCAGCAAATACTTATACTTTTGGATTCAACTATCATCTTGATCAATATGGCATAAAGCTTGGTTATGATGCACTTATGGCCATGAGGCAAGATCGAGTGAATCCGGCATCACTTGAGAGAACAACGGCAACATCAGGTTATACACTTCACAATATCTTTGCTTCGAAAGAGTTTGTTTCAGGAGCTCTTGAAGGACTGAAGCTTACGACAAGACTTGATAACTTAACTGATAAATCATATCGTCGACACGGCTCATATATTAATGAAGTTGGACGAAATTTTAAAATGAGTATTCAATACAAAATAAAACATTTTTAATAAACGGAGTTTCAAATGAAAACAATTTTAGCCTTTTTAATGGTAACATCAGTATTTGCAACTATTCCACAGGGAACTTATCTACTTGATCGTATTGAGTGTACGACAGGTGAGACGCTTAAGCTTGGTGGTGCATTTATGAGATATAATGTGACTCTTAAGGTAGAAGAAGAAAAAGCTGAAATGACTGCAGTTGCAAAGAGTGCAAAGTGGGCACCGTACTTACTAAATTGTACTCAGGTTAATTCAGGTGACTTTAAATATGTTGGTCCAGGTCAGTATCAAGGTGGACTTGAAATGACTAAAGTTAAGTGTAACCTTGGTGTTTGGGAAGGTATTTTAAAGAAGCAACACTTTGGTGTTGAATCAAATGGATCAATCTTTGATTATGAATATAACGACGGAAAGCTTGTCCTAAGTGTAAAAGACACTTTCACAAATTATAAGACATGTCGTGAAGCCGGTGGCTCACCAATTTATCACTATAATAAACAGTAAGTTTTTTATAAAGGTTGTGTCATCTTAGATGGCACAACAAATTTATCAAAGTCATCAGCACTTAGAAGTCCTAACTCAATTGCTGATTCCTTAAGAGTCGTTCCCTTAATATGTGCATTCTTTGCGATCTTGGCAGCATTATCATAGCCTATATGCTGATTTAAAGCCGTCACAAGCATTAGAGAGTTACTTAGATGTTTCTCAATATTTTCATGGTTTGGCTCAATTCCAATAACACAATTTTTATTAAAAGAATCCATTGAATCCGCAAGTAGTGTGAGGGAGTGAAGGTAGTTGTGAATCATAACTGGTTTATAAACATTAAGCTCAAAATTTCCTTGAGATCCTGCAAGGCCAATTACGGTATCATTCCCTAGGACTTGTACACATACCATCGTAATGGCCTCACATTGTGTGGGGTTTACCTTTCCTGGCATGATTGATGAGCCTGGCTCGTTAGCTGGAATTGAAATTTCTCCAATCCCACAGCGCGGTCCACTGGCAAGCCACCTAATATCATTTGCAATTTTCAACAAGGCCGTTGCAAGTCTTCTCATGGCACCAGAACTTGCAACAAGTGCATCGTGTGCTGCAAGGGATGCAAATTTATTTGGGGCCGTCACAAAATTCTTTCCTGAGATTTCAGAGATTTTTTGCGCCACTAGTTTTGCATATTCTGGATGTGTATTAAGTCCCGTTCCAACTGCTGTTCCACCTAGAGCAAGCTCTCTTAAGTTTTCTACCGAATGGAGTATGTCTTTTTTCGCACCTTGAAGTTGTGCCGTGTAGCCGGAAAACTCTTGTCCAAGAGTAAGTGGAGTTGCATCCATTAAGTGTGTTCTTCCAATTTTTACGATGTCTTGAAAACTTTTAGATTTCTCTTCGAAAGTTGTGGTCAAGCGATCGAGTGATGGAATTAATCGGTCTTCAATTTGCTCAACAGCTGCAATATACATTGCTGTAGGGAAGGTATCATTTGATGACTGCGACTTGTTGACATCATCATTAGGGTGAATAGGTTTTTTAGATCCCATGATGCCACCACTTATTTCTATGGCGCGATTAGAGATAACTTCATTTGCGTTCATATTTGTCTGAGTACCAGAACCGGTTTGCCAAACAACAAGAGGGAAGTGCTCATCAAGTTTTCCTGCAATAACTTCATCAGCTGCCTGTGTAATGAGAGCAGCTTTCTCTTTTGAAAGTTTTCCAAGTTCTAGGTTAGCAAGAGCGGCACCTTTTTTAAGAATACCGAGTGCTCGTATCATCTCACGTGTAAAGTGATCTTTACCAATCTTAAAATTCTCTAATGAACGTTGAGTTTGTGCTCCCCAGTAGCGAGAAGACTCAACTTTTATTTCACCATTACTATCTGTCTCAATTCTAAATTCCATCACAATCCCTTCTGTTATTGTTAAGATTTTAGTACAGAAGCATGGCCGGCCATACCTTAAGAAAGGTTAAGTATGGAAAGCCTATGGCCCCTAAATCAAGTTCAACTTTCTTATTGAACGCTTTAATATCTTGGAGAGGTTCACTCTAGAATATAAACGCTCTTGCTTGAATCTCTCCATCTTTGAAGGTGAATTCAATTGATAGGTCATTTTGCTTAATTCTCATTTGACTAGTTGGACTCTCACAATATGTATCTAACCAAAAGTTCATTCTAAAAATTGACTTTGTCTCATTATAGTTTGGCCTTTGCCAGTGACCATTACTTAAATTAAACCCGTAAACTATTTCTTCATCTCCACAAGATAATTGCTTGTAGATATGATGATCTAAACGTTTAACTTTCCCATCGTAGCTATAACTTAAGTTTGAGCTGATATAACTTTTTGCATTTGAAAATAATCGTAGTGTAAGAGGAAGTTCATCTATCTTAATTTCATATGATTGCCAATTCGAATCCCATTGATTTCTTACCTTAGTACCTAGTTGATCTAGGTAGCTATGACTAATAATTCCAATCTGGTGTCCTAATTCGTGAATAAGAATACTAATCATGGCAGGAATGTCATTAGCTATAATTTCTGACTCTTCAAGATTAATAAAAATATGACTTTGCTGATTGAATCCCGTTTTAGCAATACGTGCCGTCATATCATCATTATTATGAAAGAATTCTCCTGCATATTCCTTACTAACAAAAATAAGAGGTCTTTTCATATAGATCTTATTAATAAATAACTGATTGATCTCTCTTAAAACTGCTTCTTCTAGGGCATCGATTTGGCACTCGTATTTATTTGAGAGGCAATTAAAGATTGCTCTTTGAAGGTTAAGATAGGCAAAGCTGAAGTTTTGTTCGATCAGTCCTGAGCCATTGCCAACAATATCACCAGAACCCAATGCATCCATGATCGGTTTTGATTCTTTATTAAAATTCTTCGTTAAGATATAACTCTGAGAAGGGGTTAGCCTTTCAAGTTCTTTTGAAAATATATAATTTGAAAATAGTATTACTGACAAAATTAAGTAACTTTTCATTATTTTTCCTAGTGCTTAACGACTTTCCCAGTATGGGAAAAAAATTGAGTATTTAATTGGTAGAGATTATCTGCTTCGTTTGTTGAAAATTTTTCATTAAAGTCTTTTATAAAATCGAAGATATATTTCTTTGCTGCAGTAACATCACTTTCTTTCACTTTCATTGTTACCGAAGTGATCTGACGCTCATCAACAGGTTGTTCTTGTATTGCTTCTAGCGCTCTGTTTATCATACCGTAGTGATGTCGCTTAATTGCTGAGCTGGGTACATCGTTGGTTGTAATAAGACCTTCCTTTAAAACAATCAAGCGCCCGTCATCGTTTCTACCAATTGTTTTTGTTTCAAGCATTGTCTCAATAGCGTACCTTATTTGATTAATAGCAACTTTCTTTCTGAGCTTAAGGTAGATCCACTCTTCTTCTTCAATAAAAGAAGGCATCGAAATAAGTTGTTTGATTGCTAGATAATACCAATCACTAATAGCATTGAACTCTTTTAAACTAAGTGCAGTTGCTTTATCTTTTGGATTAATCGCTGCAATTTTTTCTAAAATTTCTTTTGTTTCTTTATTTTTCTTTTGAGCTTTTTCTAGTTGAACAAGAAGCATAAAATATTGCTTCTCTTTCATATTCATTTGGAGATCTTCACAAAGAGCGTTGATCATTTCGAGGCTAGGGGGCCTTTGTCCCTTAATGACCATTGTTAATGAACTTGGTGATTTATAACCAAGTCGATTTGCCCATGTTTTAAGATTATTTGCTGTGTGAGAATAGAGGCCATCTGGCATCCCAGCCTTGATTAGGAAATCACAATAACTTTCAAAGTCGAAAATTGAAACTCTTGGATCTTCAATTTTTTGTGTTTCTTCCATCTTTGCCCTAATCAAAGAAAGGCCCTATAAAAGGGCCTTCTATAGTATTTAATTATTCACAAGCTTCAATTGTGTAATTTTTAGTAAATAGTTTTCTACCCAGTTTGTTATCGTGTCTTCTACCGTGAAGTGTTTTGTGTACATCGATGTCGTATGAAAGTGGGTGAGTATATGAATAAGTTTCATATTCTAGACAGATATCACGTCCATCTCTTCTTCCTTGGAGTTTCCATCTTACACATCTTTCTCTTTCTGTAACGATCTCTGCTCTTCCGTAGAAGCTAGTATATGCTGTACAGATACTATCTCTATCGCCACCACGGTGTTGCCATTCAACACATCTCTTAAGCATTTTCTTTGTTCTAATTGTGTCACCATCAATACAACCAAAGAATACTGAGATTGCTCCACCATTATCTAGGTTAAGTGCTGGTTCATTGAAAGTAACTTTCATAAAGTTATCCTTAATTGTTTCCCATGAATCATTTTCATTAGGCATACCAGCGAATACTGATGTCGTTACAAATAATGCGGCAATAAACGTGATTAGTTTTTTCATTTAATTCTCCCTATAGTTAGCTTGATTCAGTTGAATCATGTCTTTTGAGTCTAAACTAAAACTATGTAGCGGCAGAGATTTTGTAAATAAAATTTCACGATAAGGCAAACTATGTTTTCACAAGTTGTGAATCCTGGATTGCGATGAGAAGCCTGTCACCCTTAGTGTGAGCGACAAGCTCTTGAAATATTGTAGAAGTTAAAATGGTAAATTTTTATCTTTCTTTCTTCTCGGCCAGGATTCGATCAAGTCCTCTAAAAACTTCTTCACTGGCATCTTCCATTTGTTGAAAGCCGTCAGTAATAACATCGATATTATTCTTAACATCGTCTAGATAGTTAAAAATGACCTTGGTTCCTGAGTGAACGGCCGCATGATCGCCTTCAATGCAAGGAAAGCTTGATAGGCGAGAGAAGCTGGCCTTACCATCTCCTTCGTAATACCACTTTCCAAGACGACAGTTATGATGATCAACAAAGTTAAAGGCAGGCCTTTCTTCGATGACTGAAATATAAGTGTTTATTTTCCAAATAACGTGGTCAAGCTTTGCTAAGCTCATGAATACTTCATCATTAGTTGCTGAAATATCTGAGAGGGCATCTTTATTCTTAACAGTTGTTTGAGAAATACTTTCATCAAATTGATTAATTTTATCGTTGATGTGATTTGTTTTATTAAGAGACTCATTTGCTGAACTTTGCAGCTGCTTTGAGATCGAGATAAAAGAATCCGTTTTACTTCTAATATTTTCAAGGAGGTCAGTTGTTGATGTTGCAAGCTTTTGAACTTCTTCTGCAACAACAGTAAAGCCTTTTCCAACTTCTCCTGCACGAGCAGCTTCAACAGAAGCATTAAAAGAGAGTAGTTTTGATTGGAAGGCAATTGTTGAAATTCCTTCAATTGCTTCAAGGATATCTTTCACTCCTTCTTCAATATTAAGTGAAGATTTTGAAGTGTATTCCATATTATTCTTAAGGCTCGAGACGTCTTCAAGAATTTCTTTCGAGTCTGTTCTAATACTGTCAAATGAAGCATCTACTTCAGTCAACTTATCTAGTGCTTGGGTGCTATTTCCAACTGAGTCTGCTAAATTCTTTTGAATTTGCGAAAGCCCGTCTTTCAGTTTGTAATTTTCTGTTTCTAACAGTGCAATCTTTTGCAAAAGAAAGTCATTCTGACTTACAAGCTCTTGAACTTTCCCTTGGGTACTTGCTAACTTATTCGTAAGCTCAATATACTCTTGAGTCGGTTGTGTTTCTAGTTCTTCTTTTTTGAAATATGTCTTAAATTTTAGAATACCCATATTTTAATTATCGGAGTTATCTAGATAAATTTAATAGGATTTAGATGATTATTATCAGGAAAAGTGAAAAAAGGCGTGAAAATTCACGCCCTTATTAATTATAGTTTTGGTAAAGCTTTAGCTTCAAGAGAACCAAGGAAGGCCTTGATACTTTCTCTGTCTTCAGCAGAGATCTCTACACCTAATTGGTGCTTGGCCATAATAGTGATGGCCTCATCAAGAGTCTTTACGCTTCCATCGTGAAAATACGGAGCTGTCTTTGTGATATTTCTTAGAGTAGGTACCTTGAAGAAGAACTTATCATCTTCATTCTTAGTTACTTCAAAACGACCTTCATCTTTAGTCGGATACTCTTCAGCAAGTCCTAGTTTTTGGAACATTCCACCACCAACGTTGGCACCATCATGACATGTTGTACATCCAATCTCGTTAAACTTTTTTAAACCAACTTTTTCTTGGTAGCTAAGAGCTGAGTGATCTCCATTTAAGTACTCATCATAGCGACTTGGTGTTAATAGTGTTTTTTCAAAAGCACCAATTGCAACACCAACATTATTAAAGTTGAAAGCTTCTTTATTTCCAAATGCTCTTTCAAAAAGCTCGCGGTACTCTTGTGTATCGATTTTTTTCATCGCATCTGATGCTTGTGCAAGACCATGCTCAACTGGATTTAAAATAGGGCCAAGTGCCTGCTCTTCAACATCTTTCGCTCTACCATCCCAAAACTGTAGGAAGTTTAAAGCTGCATTATAAACAGTAGGAGAGTTACGTCCTCCAAGAGTTCCGTCGTGACCTGGTGATGTTGGTAGGTTATCAACACCAAATTGATCTAGCTTGTGGCATGAATTACAAGAGATGGTGTCATTAATTGATAACTTCTTTTCAAAGTAAAGTGTCTTACCTAGATGAATAAGATCCTTATTTGATTTTGTATCAATTAGAGAAGCTGGTAGTGGAGCTAGAACTCCATCGATTTCAGTAAGTAATCCTTTATCATCAAATTGTTTAACCTCTTGCTTGTTACAGCTTACAGCAAGTACGAACATACCTAAAAGCATACACTTTTTCATGTCTTCTCCCTCTTTAAAAATATAGCGTTATCTACTTATTATATAAGATTTATTAAAATCTAAAATAGGAATTATTTCTCATTTAGATATTTAAGAACCTTGTTTTCAAGAGGTGCTTTTGTTAGTCCTGTTCTGCGAGCAAGTTCTGTTGCTTCTTGTTTAGTCATTCCTTCATACTGGTAGAGGTGAGTTAGATACCAAGCTGCTGCACGATTTCCGCTTGAGCAGTGAATATAGATCTTTTTGTCTTTATTAGCATCGATAAGTTTTGATATTTGATAAAGTGAGTTAGCATCAATTTCGCTCTTCTTATTAAAGAATGGGATTCGATGGTATTGAAGATTTAGCATTTTTGCCGTTGCCTCTTCGTTATATCCTTTAAATTCATCTTCTCCTCTTAGGTTTATTACCATTTCATAACCATCTTTTTTGATTTTACTAAGAGTCATTTTCGTCGGTTGCGGAGCAATTGCTAGATTTCCAACAACCTTGGCCTCTTCATAATTCATTACAAGTGGCTCGCTTGTCGAATTATTAGAAGTTGAGCAAGCTGTTAAGAAAATTGCCGTAATGATTATTGCAAGAAGTGATGTGATTGATTTCATATATTATTCCTTTTTTTATTTATAATTCACTAATCATACCTCCAAATTATTAAATGATATTTGACCTACATCAAATAATTCTTCAAGATAGTGGAATAGGATGTTTTATATGCAAGAACTTATTCAATTTATACGACACAATATGGTTTTTATTATTATCTCTGCTTTTGTCTTGTGGCGAGTATATCGCTTTTTCAAGTCCAAAAAGGAGGTCGAAAAAATATTGAATTCTAATGATTATCAACTAGTCGATGTTCGTAGTGAAGGTGAGTTTCTCTCATTTTCAATTCCTAACTCAGTAAATATTCCAATTGATCGACTAGCCTCTGACTATGAAAAGCTTGATAAGAACAAGTCTGTCATTGTTTACTGCGCTTCAGGTGGAAGAAGTGCAATGGCCAAATTACACCTTCAAAGACTCGGCTTTAAGAATGTAGTCAATGCTGGTGGTGTACATGCATTATCCCGCATTCTACAGCGAAGATAATGGCCGAAAATCGATAATATTTACCCTAAAATACTATTGAAGTACCATATATTGGTACTATTGTGATAAGTATTTAAAATAGTTCTCGCTTGAACTACTTTCTCTTCATTAACTTAATAGCAAGGAGAATGAAATGAGAAATGACGTATTTGTTGCACTAAAAGAAGTAATGAAGGTTCGTAAGGTTAATTATAAGGATCTGGCGGCCCGAATTGATATGTCAGAGTCTGGCCTTAAGAAGCTTATGGCAAGTCAGGATTGTTCTATAAGTAAGTTAGATCAAATTTGTGATGTTATTAATATTGATCTAGGAGATCTCTTTGCCATTGCTCAGAATTCAAAAGAATCAACTTTAAAAATCAATGATAAACAAGAAGCTCTATTTTTAAAGAAACCAATTATCTATCACTTCTTTACTGAGCTGCTTTCTGTCGATGGCGATTGGAAGAAAATAGCTTCAAAACATCGACTCGATAAGAATGAATGTCTTTCAATGCTAAGAGATTTAGATAAGGTTAATCTTATTGAATTAGGAGAAAAGGATCGCGTAAAACTCCTGTTTAAATGGAGTGATATCAATATCTCTGCGAAGTTAGGTGCTCTAGTCAGCTTCAATATTGATCGTGCATTCTTCAAGTATGCTCAAGATCAATTTCAAATGGAACAAAAGACGTCACATGGTTCTAGGGGAAGTTTTTATCTAAAGAAGGAATCAGTATTGGACTATCTTAAGGCCCTGGATGATGTGCAATCGGAATTTGCTAAGAGGTCAAAGAGAGAAGAGCTGCTGTATGGTAAAGAGAATCTTGAAAATATTACTTTCATGACTTATATGGCCTCTGACTTTAGAGCAGCGGATTACGTATTCACTAAGTAAATAATTCATGATTAAAGTTAACTAATGTTATTTAATTTCAAGGTTGCTATATCTCAATAAGTTTATAGAAATCTTTGAGGAGTGAGTGTGAGTGGTTTTTTAAATACTATTGGCATAATTGCAATTATTTGCCTTGTTGTTCTGGGGATAGCTGTATTTTCTTCTTTTAAGTATTCAAAAGATGACGATGGTAAAGTTACACTTTCTCTTTTCTGGGGAGCAATTAAAGTTAATGAAAAAGAGCAAAAAGTGAATATCCTAGGGGACTTTATAGCGGTTGACGGTAAGGATGAAAAAGTTAAAGTTGCTGGTATTGTCGATGTTGATGGTAAAGATGAATTGGTAAATATTGATAATGGAAAGATACTTGTAGATGGAAAAGAGAGTGTTATAAAAGTAGAGAAGTCTCTCGTTGTTGAAGTAAAAGAAGATCATGTTATTATTCAAAATGATTTTAATTCTGATATTTTGAAAGTGATTACTTCTTTAAAGAAAAAAGATGATAAAAATTTAAAAGTCGAGGGGAGAGTTGTTGGTGAAGATGATCGCTATCTAATACTTGAGCCTAAGGATGCTTCAAAAATAAATATCAATGTAAAATTTGAGTCTTAATAAAAAAAAACGCCACTTACGTGGCGCCTTTCTTATATAGCATCTTTGAATCTTGAATCATCTGAACTTATTGAGTCAGAGTCAATCAGTTCCAAATTCTTTTTCTTAGGAAATGGCATTTTAATTACTGATGGAGTCACTTTTGACGCTGTCATAGTGCTTGCTCCAGTTTCATTTTCACCAAATACGATCATTTGAATATCTTGAACAATTCTTGAAAGATCGTTTGACTGTTCTTTCAGTTCTGCTGCTTTTGAAGATGATGTGTGGGCAACAGAAGTATTCTGTTGAGTAACCGCATCAAGTTGTTGAACAGCAGTTGTAATTTCGTTAACACCGGCAGATTGCTCTGTTGAAGAAGCTGCAATCTGTCTAACTGAACTATTTACTTCATTGAAGCTTTCTAGGATTTCACTTAGAACAGAGTCACAAGTTTTGATTTCAACTAAACTTTCATCTACTGACTTCTTACCATGCTCGATAATGCCAGACATTTTAGACTTAGAGCTTTCAACTGTACGGTGTACTTGCCCAATACTTCTATCTAGTAGTTCTGTAATTTCTTGGGCCGCTGTACCACTCATTGCTGCAAGAGCACCAACTTCTTCGGCTACGACAGCAAAACCTTTTCCATGTTCCCCAGCTCTGGCCGCTTCAACCGAAGCGTTGAAAGATAGAAGCTTTGTTTGGAACACGATATCGTTGATAACTTTTGTTTTTTCTGAAATTTCATCAATCACTTTAGTGATATTTTGAATTTCAACATTGTTTTCTTCAACACTCTTGATCAGAACTTCGTTATTCTTATGAATATCTTCGATTTTATGTTTTACGCTACTTACATATCTTTTACCTTCTTGAGCCTTTTCCTGACTTTTTTCTGATAGGTCTGAAGTTGTATTAGCATTCTCTGAGTTTCTATCAACCATTGCAGAGATCTCTGTAATTGAAGCCGAAGTCTCTTGTAAGCTGGCCGCTTGTTGCTCTGTTGCTGATGAAAGATCAGATGAACTTTGAGCTAAGGCATTGGCAGAGTTAAGTACATTGTGTGCTCCAATTTTTAACCCCTCAGCAAGCTTAACAAGGCTATTAGAAATTGTTTTAGCAAAAGTCAGGGCAAGTAGTAGAATTGCAATCCCTGAAATTGTAATTAAAGTCATGATAACTTTTCTTACAGTGTAGAGTGAAGATAAAGCTTCATCTTCATCCATTTCACTTAAGATATACCAGTTTAGACCATTTATGTTTAAAGGTTTATATGCACTAATTACATTTACATCTCTATAGTCTTTAAAGATTTCTGCACCAGACTTTCCTGCAATTGCATGATCTGCTCCAAGTGTATCAATCTTAGTTGCAAGCGCTGAAGTCTTCTTAGACTTCATATAATCGATAGCTTCTTTACTTAATCCAACTTCGTGCATTGTCTTAAAAAAGCTAGCTTCATCTTCTACTATTGTTCTAGAGATACTTCTCATAATCTTATCTTTACCGATTATATAAGTTTCTCCAGTATCACCTTGTCCTTGCTCTTTCCACTTTTCACCGCTTGTTAAGATTTGATTAATCTTTGCAACTGGAACTTGGAATACAAGTACTGCGCTAAGTTTGTTATTTTCAAAAATAGGTGCCGAAATAAATTGAGCAGGAGATTCATAACTTGGGTAATACTTTTTGATATCAGTAAAGAATACTTCATCTTTTGATGTCGCATTCATTGCTAAATTGTATGCTTCTGCTAATCCTGAGTCAGAGTAAGGACCAACTTTTAGATTTGTTGCGAAGTCAGCTTCTTTATATACTGAATAAACAACTTCACCCTTTCCCGCATCAATTAAGAAAATATCGTAGTAGCCAAACTTATTTAAGTAAGTACGAAATGCCTGGTGATATCTTTCGTGTGTTTTTGAATAGCTTGTTCCATCATTAAGAGAAATAAGTGCATCCTTTGAACCAAGAGGATTATTATTTGAACTGATGAAAGCATTTTGAAGAAGTAATTCATTCTTGCTCAGTTCTCTGATAATTTCACTAGTCTTATCAAACTCTTTTCCAATATTTGTTTTATTGTATTGTTGCCCAAACTCATTTGCATAAAAAGATGTTAATGAGGATTTTGCAGCATTAAAGTCTGTTCTCGTCTCTATTTCAAATGATTGAAATGAACTTTTGAACTTCCTAGCAGCATCAATCGTTGAAATATTTTGTGCCAATGCAGATGCCTGTCCGGCCATTGTTTTGTAAAGCTCTTCTAGCTGAAAACTTCTTCCCTCGCGGATCGAAACTAACATATTTTCTGCATTTTCATGTAGTGTCTTGTCGACATTACTTAAGACAACAAAAGTAATTGTTAATGAAGGGATGAGCCCGGCCAATAAGAAACCGAGAACTAGTTTTTTATTAAGGGAAAATTTACTTATACTCATTAACTATCCTTTTTCATTAGGCTAAAATAAAATTGTTAACTGAGTTATCGAAAACTTTCTAAATAACTTTATAGTAAATATTGTTATTTTTTTATAGATAAACTTTGTTGAACCCTGGGAGTCTTTTGATAACAGTTAGTTAAATATTTTTTGAATAAAATTGCTGATTTTAATTATAAAAAAACCCTAATTAAAAATTATTAAGATTGGCAATTATGTTACTCGTGATACGAGTTGGAGATAGAGGACAAGCTATGGAAGCTTTAAGTTATTTGAAGAGTGTGATGGATTCGTATCATGAGTTATCGAACGATTGTTGGGGAGAGCTTCAACAAGCATTGCGAATCAAGTCTTTTAAAAAGGGGACTGTTTTAGTCAACTTTGGCGATATTCCAACAAAGTTTTATTTTGTCTACAAGGGACTTGTAAGGGCCTATTCTATGGGACAAGATGAGGCGGCCAAGGAAGTTAATAAGAACTTCTTTGATGAAGGCAGGTTCCCATCTGCAGTCGTTGCTACACTTGATCGTACTCCTTCTGAGATTTGCATTGAAACACTTGAGGATTCTACTTTAGTTGAAATAGATCATACTAAGTACCGTGAACTACTTGAGAAGTATGAAGACCTAAAGTGGTATCACATAAAATATTTAGAAAAACACTGGGTAAAGGAAAAAGAGCCCGTTGAGATATCTTTATTGGATGGGGAAGCAAAGGAGCGCTATCTTTCCTTTATCGCAGAAAATCCTCTATTGGCGAAACGAGTCCCTCTCTATCATTTGGCTTCCAAGCTAGGCATTACACCAACCCAGTTGAGTCGAATCAGAAAAACAATTAATTGATTCTTCTCAACATATGTAAAGGAAATGTTACCTCTATTTTTATATATTAGGGGCATGACAAATTTAGCTTTAGTATTATTATCAATTCTTTCGGGATGTCTTATCCTTTTACAAAGTAGTCTTAATGGGCAACTTTCTAAGTATACGCATAATCCCTTCTTTTCATCGTTTGTGCTTTAC
This sequence comes from Halobacteriovorax sp. DA5, assembly GCF_002903145.1. Classification (NCBI taxonomy): domain Bacteria; kingdom Pseudomonadati; phylum Bdellovibrionota; class Bacteriovoracia; order Bacteriovoracales; family Halobacteriovoraceae; genus Halobacteriovorax; species Halobacteriovorax sp. DA5. The sequence continues at coordinate 419,902 of NZ_PPDJ01000003.1, forward strand.
TTCTTTAGTGCTGTTTTTATGATGTTCATATTTCTAAGTACACGTCTAAAAATACCTAGCCTAGAAGTTATAAAAGAGGTTCCTCTCTACCTTTGGGGAGCTGGAAGTATTCTGAGTATTGTGGGTCTAACTCTCGTTTATTGGTTAATGCCAATTTTAGGGGTTTCAAAAGTATTAAGTGGTATAATTACAGGACAAATTATTGCTGGAATGATTGTTTCTCATTTCGGTTTTTTTGACTTACCTGTAATTGAAATAAATCGTTACAAAATTCTTGGCGTAGCCTTCTTATTTATAGGTGTATATTTTATCAATTGGAGTGCAATTAATGAAACAGTTAAATAATGAAATTAAAGAGTTTCTTCTAAATAACACATTTAACAACATTGATATTTTAATCAGTGATAGAGAAATTTTAAAACTTGATGATGAGAGTTTAGAAAACAAACTTATTGTGAGAAAGCGTGGAGGTTATTGTTTTGAAAATAATCAATACTTCTACACAAAGTTAAAAAAGAATGGCCTTGAGGTGAAAAGAGTTTTAGGTCGTGTTGTTTACGGTGATACACCTGATGATAAGCCGAGATCTCATCAGGCTACAGTCATAACACATGATGGTAAGTTATACTTAGTGGATGTAGGATTTGGACCATATACACCTGGAGCAGTAATCCCTTTAACTGGTCAGGAAGTCGAGAGCTTCAATAAGCGAACTTATCGAGTTTCTAAAATTAATGATGTTGATTATCAATTAGAAATTAAAAAGGAGGATGGGTTCTTTTCTCTCTATCAATTTAACCTTGCTAATTATAACGATGCTGATTTTAAGGTCGCAAATTACTATACAAATACTCATGATGATTCAAAATTTACGACATCTCTCATCTTGTCTCAACAAATCGAAAATGGAACAAGATTTATCAATAATCTTATCTATTCTGAAATCTATGAAAATGAACGTAAAAGTATTGATATAAACTCAGCAGAGGAGTTATATAAGCTAATTAGTGATTCATTTAACGTTAATATTACAAAAGAAGAATGCTCTTATCTATTCGATATTGTGAGTAATTTTTAATAAGCTAGTATGCCTAAATTGTTTAGGTTGACGGGAAGCTTATAAAAAGAGACTAATGACTTAATAAATATAATAAAAGAGAAATAAACTGTATGAGCAATAGCTTCACTAATTTAAAGATAGATAGCAGATTAAAAAGCAATCTCAAAGATTTAAAGTTTGAGAATATGACACCTATTCAGGAAAAGTCTTTACCAATCATTCTTGAAGGCAAGGATATAATTGCTCAAGCTAAAACAGGTAGCGGGAAAACTGTAGCATTTGGACTTGGTGTCTTAAATACTATTGATGTTAAACAAACAAGACCACAATGTTTAATTTTATGTCCAACAAGAGAATTAGCAGAACAAGTTGCAATGGAGCTAAGGAAACTCGCTCGAGCAATTTCTAACATGAAAGTATTAACAATAACTGGTGGAAGATCAGAGTATCAACAAGAGAAGTCTCTATCTCATGGTGCCCATATTGTGGTAGGAACACCGGGAAGAGTATTGAAGCTTTTAAAAAGAAAAATTCTCGTTCTTGATTTTGTTAAAAATTATGTTCTTGATGAAGCTGACCGTATGCTTGATATGGGCTTTTATGAAGATATCTCGAGAATTTCAGCATTTGTTCCAAAGCAAAGACAGACTTTACTTTTTTCGGCAACATTTCCTGAAGACATCGAAGATTTAAGTAAGAAACTTCAAAACGATGCTATTAGACTTAGTGTTGATGTTGTCCATGAAGAAACAAATATCAAAGAAGAGTTTATTCAACTGGGTTCTCATAAAGATAAAATGGATATGCTTTTTAGAGTTCTTGGAAAGTATCAGTCTAAGCGCTTTATCGTTTTTTGTAAGACAAAGAGAATAACTGATGTTGTTGCTGATGAGCTTTATAAAGCCGGTGTGGCCGTCGAGTCAATTCATGGTGATCTAGACCAAAATGAAAGAACCGCTGTTTTAACGATGTTTTCAAATAAAAGTCTTTCTGGAATTGCTGCAACTGATGTCGCGGCCAGAGGGATTGACATTAAAGATCTTGATCTTGTTGTTAATTATGATCTCTCTAATGATCCTGAGGTCTATGTTCATCGCATAGGACGTACTGGACGAGCTGGAAATGAAGGAAGGGCCGTTAGTTTCTTTGTTGAGCAAGAGATTGATAATTTAGAGAACATAAAAGAGTATCAGTCACGAGATTATGAAATTATTGATCCATCTAATTTTAGTGAAAGCACTGAGTACAATATTAGACCACTTATGGCGACAATCTATATTCATGCAGGGAAAAGAGATAAACTAAGACCTGGTGATATTGTTGGGGCAATCGTCGGTGAGTCTGGAATTGATTCGAAAGAAATTGGTGATATTTCGGTGACTAAGAATATGAGTTATGTTGCTGTAAAAGCTGAGCATATAAAGCATGTCGTTGAAAGTCTTCGAAATGGAAAAATTAAAAAAAGAAAATTTAAGTTAGGAATTCTATGATGAATAAAGAGCTGATGAAGATTTGGGTCGATGCTGATGCCTGTCCTAAAGTTATAAAAGAGGTTTTATTCAAAACATCTATTCGTCTACAAATTCCATTAGTTCTTGTCGCAAACTCTTATATGAATATTCCTCTTCATGAACTTATTACTTTTATAAAAGTTGATAGCGGTGCGGATGTTGCTGATATGTATATTGCTGACAACGCTAAAATTAATGATCTCGTTATTACAGCAGATATTCCTTTAGCTGCAGAGGTCGTAAAAAATGGAACTCTTGCTATAAATCCTAGAGGAGAGCTTTATGATGAAGAAAATGTCGGAGAACGTTTGTCTATGCGTGACTTCATGAAAGAGCTTAGAGATGGTGGTCTTATTACAGGGGGACCTGATGCATTTAGTACTAAGGATAAGGCAAATTTCGCGAACTCGTTAAATAAAATCCTTTCTAAGAAGGGGTTTAAGTAAATATAGTTTACAGAGGGGATTATAAAGGTTGACTTGTATCTCTATTCGGGAGATGAAGAGGGTTGATCTAGATACATTTTAAATATTCGCCTTTGCTAGTATTTGGATTAAGCAATGGCACTAGCGCTTTTTAAGCAAGGATATTTATTATGTCTTCAGTCAAATCTTTTGATTCTTTAAATCTATTACCTGAAATTCTTTCTGCATTAAAAAAGAAAGGTTATACAGCACCAACGCCGATTCAAGCAAATTCAATTCCACACCTATTAGATGGTGGAGATATCTTAGGGATTGCTCAAACGGGAACTGGAAAGACTGCTGCATTCTCTCTTCCTATTTTAAATAATTTAAAAATTAAAAAAATAAAAACAAAACCAGCTCGTATGAGGTGTCTAATCTTAACTCCGACAAGAGAATTAGCATCGCAGATAGAAGAGAATATAAAAGAATACTCTAAAGGATTGGGGATTTCATCCGCAGTTATCTTTGGAGGTGTTAGTCCTAGGCCTCAAGTTCAGAAACTGTCACGTGGAATGGATATTATCGTTGCAACACCAGGCAGACTTCTAGATCTAATGGGTGATGGCCACGTTCGTTTTGAACAACTAGAAACTTTTGTTCTTGATGAAGCCGATCGTATGCTAGATATGGGCTTCATTAGAGACGTTAACAAGATCATTGCTAAACTCCCTGAAAAAAGACAAACTCTCTTATTTTCGGCCACAATGCCTCAGGATATTGTGAACCTTTCTAAGAAATTGCTTGTTAAGCCTAAGAAAGTTGAAGTGACACCTGAGTCGACAACAGTTGAAAAAATTGATCAAAAGATAAATCTTGTTCATAGAACAAATAAGCCGAAGCTTTTAAAGAATATTTTAGAGGATACTACAATTGAGCACGTGCTTGTTTTTACTAAAACTAAGCATGGCGCTAATCGTGTGGTTAAGCATCTGGATCAAGTTGGAATTACGGCCGCTGCAATACATGGCAATAAGTCTCAGGGGGCACGAGAGAAGGCCTTGGGTGGTTTTAGAAAGGGAACTGTTAGGGTGCTTGTTGCTACTGATATTGCTGCTCGTGGAATTGATGTTTCCCATATCACTCATGTTATTAATTATAATCTTCCTGATGATCCTAAGAGTTATGTACATCGTATTGGGAGAACTGCTCGTGCTGGAAGAGAAGGGATTGCTATCTCTTTTTGCGACGATACAGAAACAAAGCTATTAAACGATATTGAAAAAACGATTAACTACAAAATTCCTGTCGACACGAATCATGCTTTTCATGGAGTTGCGGGGCAACCTGACTCACAAGAGGCGCCTAGAGCTCCTAGGACGCCTAGGCTTAGAGCAAAATCTTCTAAAGATAATAACAATAAGCAAAGAAGCGCTAGGCGAAGAAGAGCAAAACAAAAGTCTAAATCATCGTCTCTTTAAGAACACTAAAAACGCGTTAAAAACTCAAAGTAAGTCGCACCATCTAGCATAAAAGTGGTGTAGACTTCTGTGTTTTGACCGATTTTCCCGCCAATTGGGGCAGTATTAATATCTGAGAAATCATAATTCTTATCACCGAATTCCTTAATAACAAAGACGAGTAAACCCGCACCTTGTGAAAGAAATTCTCCAAGTCCATTTTCTTTCGCTACAGCGTAAGCAACTTTAGAAAAGCCTGCATGACACCATTTATTTGAAATATCTCCTTGGTTATGTAAAGCACTACAAGGATCATCATTTTCGACAAAGTAGTCAGACTTAGAATTTGATAAGAAAAGGGCCGATTCACGACTTAGTCCTAGGACTTTAAAATCTTGGGGTCTTTCTTCATTATTCTTTATATATTTTTCAAAAAAGATTGAGGCAGCTCGAGTTGATTGTTCACTGTCTCCAATAACTATATCTTTGTACTTTTCCGAAAGCTCTACATACTCTCTGGCCATTCTAGAATATGAATCTTCTTGCGCCTGCATCATGTTTGGTTTGATGTTAAATCGCATATCACTAATATTTTCAGTGCTCGATAGGGCAGAGAGAGATAGTAAGATACTTAGTGGCATTATCAATTTCTTCATATGTCGTCCTCTTAAATTATTTTGATCATCTTAACTAATTAGTTAGTTTGATGGTGAAAATATGAAAAAATGAGTGCCTGTTCTAAAATTAGACAGACGTGATTTCATATGGTTATACTATGAATTGAGAGTTGGAGGTTATTGATATGAAAAAGATTTCCGAGCAATACAAGCGTGATTTACTGGAGTCGATTCCAGTCGTCTCAGGAATGAAGCTTGAAATTAAGACTGTAGAAGATCAGAAAATCGTACTAAAAGCTCCTTTAAGTAAGAATATTAATTATGAAGGAACTGCATTTGGTGGAAGTATTAATACACTAGCAATTCTTTCTTGCTACCTCTTAACTCATCATACGATGAAAGTTCATAATATTGATTTCAAGTCTCTCGTTATCCAAAATAGTGAGATTGATTATCTTATGCCCGTGGATTCTGACTTTGAGGCCATTGCAGAAATTGATGAAGCTTCAGTAAATAATTTCATACAATCACTTAAGCGACGCAAAGTCGGCCGCTTAAATGTTCATTCAAAGATTATGGTAGGAGACAGTGTTAGAGCGAGCTTTAAAGGACGCTTTGTTGCTACTTTATAATACGAATTCTTCTCTTATTAGAAAGAAGCGACCACGCCCATTGCATAAAGACCATAACCTTATTTCTAAAGTTGATTAAGAAGAAGATATGGACAAGACTCCACGCAAGCCATGCAATTGGACCTGCTAGCTTAACACCTTTCCATTCTAGTACAGCTTTGTATTTACCTACTGTCGCCATCGATCCTTTATCAAGGTATTTGAAGGCAAAGCGCTTATTTTTTAGTAGTTGCTTGGCAAGATGCTTTCCTTGTTGGGCCGCAACTGGTGCAAGAGAGGGAAGTGGGCTACCGTCTAATGACTGGAAGTTAGCTGCATCTCCTAAAATGAAAATTTCGGGAAAATCTTTTAAACTTAAGTCTTTTTCTACTATTGCACGTCCCATTCTGTCTTGTTCAACACCAAGCTTTGAAATTAACTTTGTTGCGCGATTTCCTGCTGCCCATATGATATTCTTAGATTCAATTTTCTGGCTTTTAGTTTTTATATAATCGTCACCAATTTCTTCAACGACTTCATCTGTTAAAACAATCACACCTAGCTTTTCGAGATAGTTCTTAGCCTTTTCTGAAGTTGGATGGCTATAGCTTGAGAGAATATGTTGACCACCTTCAATTAGATATATCTTTGTTAGTTTTGGATCGAAGTCGTGATATTCGTTAACAAGAGTTTTATAGGCAACTTCTGCAAATGCCCCCGCAAGCTCTACTCCAGTTGGGCCACCACCAATAATAACAATGTTTAACTTCTTTTCTTCTTGATTAAGCTTTATCTCTTCTTTTTCAAATGAGTAAAGGACACGGTCACGAATACTAAGAGCATCAGTTAGAGTCTTTAAGCCAGGGGCACTCTTTTCCCAGTCATCATTGCCAAAGTAGAAAGGTTTTGATCCTGTTGCTACAGCTAGGTAGTCGTATTGATATTCATCACCACTTTTACATTCTATAACTTTTAGATCTTTATCAATTGAGACAACTTCCTGCATGTGTACTTTGATATTTTTAGCATGAGATAAGATTTCACGTATTGGCATTGATATATCTCCTGGAGATAGGGATGCAGATGCTACTTGGTAAAGAAGAGGGTGGAATAAATGATGATTTTTCTTGTCTAGTATCACGACTTCAAAAGAATCTTTATTAGCAAGACCTTTTGCCAGGGCAATTCCTGCAAAGCCAGCTCCAATAATGACCACTTTTATTTTCTTCATGATTTCCCCCTTGTTCTAGTATATTTTAAATTTAATTCAATTTTGCGCTTGAAACAATAAAGCTAATTTGAAATAATTTATTTCTAATATGGAAATAATAGAAAAGACTACATTTGATCGTTTATATGCCCTTCAGGTGGCAACTGTAGTTGCTCGAGAGGGAACATTTGCAAAAGCAGCTAAATTTCTAGGAACATCAGCTTCAAATATAACTAAAGAGATTCAGAAATTAGAGAGTTATCTCGGAGTTGTACTATTTAAAAGAACAACTCGATCTTTTGTTCTTACCGAAGAGGGAATGCTCACTCTTGAGAAGTCTAAAAATCTTTTAGAGGAATTAAATAATCTAGAAGAGCAGTTACATGGAGTTGTTGACTCAGTTAAAGGTGTTATTCGTATTACTGCGCCAACGACAATCGGTCAAAGCTTCTTGGCGTCAATTTTTGCTGAATTTCAGCTTCATTATCCATATGTTGAAATTGATTTGATTTTGACAGATAGAGTACTTGACCCTGTTGAACATAATATCGATTTAAGTATTAGAACGGCATTTCAATTAAAAGATTCAAATCTTTATATGAAAAGAGTTACACAAATCGACCGTGTTATTTGTGCTTCCCCTTACTATATTGATCATTTTAAAAAGCCAACAAACCTTGAATCTTTAAGCAGGCATAACTGCTTGCTATATCTAAGAGGAGATAGCCCTTTTATTTGGAGCTTCAAGAAAGGTCAAAAGATTAGTCATATTCAAGTACAAGGCTCATATAAATCGAATAATTTAATGTCTCTCATAAAGGCTTGTGAGTTAGGAGTTGGGATTCTCAATGTACCTCGTTACTTAGTAGATGAACAAATACAAAGAGGTGAGTTAATTGAATTATTTAAGAGTTGGGAGCTTCCATCTCATAGTCTATTTTTCTTAACCTCTAGAAAACCTTCTAGTTCAAAGAAACTAGAAGTATTAGAAGAGTTTTTATCGGAGAGATTGACATAAAAAAGATAAGTGAAAAACTTGATTCATATATTATTCATGAGGAAGCGCAGGAATATAATGGTTGTTCATATATATATGAAGGAAAGTACTATATTCAACGATCTTCCAAAGTAACACCTAAGAAAGTTGGCCAATTTGTCACATTGTGGAAGAGAGACGAAAGTGGAAAAACAATACCATACCACTTAAATGACCCTCTCGATTATGTTTTGATTATTTGCGATACAGAAAGTGAACAGGGTTACTTCTTATTTCCAAAAGATGCTCTAGTGAAAAAAGGTATTCTCTCTAGTGAATATAAAGAAGGAAAGCGTGGATTTCGTCTTTACCCCAAATGGGATCAAGCTACTAGTAAACAGGCTATCAGTTCACAAAAATGGCAACTCGATTATTTCTTTAATGGAACTTTTCAAGGGATTCGTTAGAAGCTAGTATAGCCAAATGAAAAGATTAATACTTGTTACAGTTTTATGGGCATTTTCATTTAGTCTAATAGGGCAATATATTGCTGGTAAGATGGATACCTATCTGGCCATATTTCTAAGACTCCTTTTCGCATTCTTAGTGTTTGTTCCATTTTTAAATTTTAGAAATATTTTTAGAGTAGAATCTCTTAAGACAATGCTCATTGGAATATTGCAAATCGGAGTGATGTACCTCTTTTATTACAATTCCTTTAAGTATCTATCAGTATCAGAAGTAGCACTTTTTACTATTTCAACACCTCTCATTATTTCAATTATTGGAAATATTATTGAGAGACGCTTTATCTTAAGACAGCTCTTCAGTGTTTTCTTAGTTGTTTTTGGTGCGGCCATCATAAAGTGGAGTGAGATCTCAAATGACTATATTATCGGCTTCTTACTTGTTCAGGGAGCAAATATCTGTTTTGGACTAGGACAGGTTCTTTATCGCAAGATAATCTCTGAACAAAATCAGATGCAAAAATTTGCACTGTTCTTTTTAGGTGCCCTTATTCCAATCTCATTTGTTTTAATCTCTAGATCAACCTTCGCAAATCTTTCACAAATTACATCCTTGCAGTGGGGAGTCTTGTTGTGGTTAGGCTTTATTGCATCTGGTGTGTGTTACTATCTTTGGAATACTGGTTCTAAGCAAGTTTCATACGGAGAACTCGCTGTTATGAATAATGCAGTTATCCCTGCAGCTATACTTGTTAACGTCTTCTTCTGGGGAGCAAAGATTCAATGGACATCATTTCTACTCGGTGCTTTCATTATAATTTGTGGTATTTTGATTGAAAATAGGAGAACTCAAGATTGTTAATGTAAGAGTTGTGAATATTATTTAAGTTTTTTTGTCCTAAACTGAAATGCTAGAATACATGTATGAAAGCAAATAGTATTCGCACAGAAGTCATTGCAGGAATCACAACCTTCTTAACGATGAGTTATATTATTTTTGTTAATCCACTCATCTTATCATCAGATGGCACGGGAATGTCTTTTTCTGCTGTTATGACAGGGACTATCCTGGCCAGTTTCGTTGCAACACTTCTTATGGGTCTCATCGCAAAGCTACCTTTTGCCCTTGCTCCTGGAATGGGGCTTAATGCTTTCTTTACTTATACATTAATTCTCGACCAAAAAATTCCCTGGGAGCAAGCCTTGGGCCTGGTCTTTTGGTCAGGTGTTGTCTTTGTTATCTTGTCAGTGACGCCATTTAGAGAGAAGTTAGTTAAATCGATTCCAAAGAACTTAAGAATGGCCATGGCCGTTGGGATCGGTATTTTCCTTGCATTCATTGGTCTTAAGAATACCGGCATTATCATTGACCATCCAGTAACACTTGTTCAAACAGCACCGCTTTCAAGTGAGGGGGGAGCAGTCATCCTTGGCTTTGTTCTTATTATTGCCTTATTTAAGAAGAATATTCCTGGAAGTCTTCTGATAGGGATATTTTTTACTTGGACACTAGGAGCTCTCTTTGGAAAGTCGACTCTTCCTGAAAACTTCTTTGCAACTCCTGACTTTAGCTACTTTATGCAAGCAGATATCTTGGGGGCCATAAAGATTGCTTATATCCCAAGTATTCTCACTCTTATGATGACTGATCTTTTTGATTCATTATCGACTTTCATTGGAGTTGCAGAGACAGCTAATCTTAAAAATGAAAAGGGTGAAATTAAGAATATGAAACAGGCCCTAACTGTTGATGCACTTGCGACTCTCTTTTCTGCGTTCTTTGGAACTTCTACGACAACAACCTTTGTCGAAAGTTCCGCAGGAGTAAGCGTCGGTGGCCGCACAGGATTAACATCAGTTATTACAGCGATTTGTTTTCTTCCTTTTCTCTTTCTTGCTCCATTTGCACAGTCCATTCCAAGCTATGCAACGGCTCCAGTTCTTATCTTTGTTGGCATCCTCATGTTTAAGAATATCTCATCAATAAATTTCGAAAAATTTGAAGAAATGATTCCTGCATTCTTATGTATTGTACTTATTCCACTAAGCTTCTCAATTACAACGGGAATCATGTGGGGATTATTTGTTCATACTATTTTATATATTGTTGCTGGTCGTATAAAGGACTTAAGCCTTACAGAATGCTTACTTTCTATTGTTGCCGGTCTATATATAATTTTTCATTGATCTCTATCAAATATTTTTTAAGTTTTTATTGGTATATTAGGATTAAGGAGTGAAAAATGAAAAAAATTATTATCTGTGAATCATGCGGTGCAATTAATCGAATTGATAAAACAAAACTTTCGGCTAGTGGTGCTGTATGTGGAAAGTGCTCTAAAGATTTGGACACAAGTGCAAAAGTTCAAAGTATTACCTTTGATAAGTTAGAAAAGATCATTCAACACTCTGAACTTCCTGTCTTTGTTGACGCTTACGCAGACTGGTGTGGCCCATGTAAAATGTATGGCCCAATTTTCACAGAGTTTGCTCAAAAGAATTGGCAGTCTGCAGAGTTTTATAAAATTGATACTGAAAAGAATCCAATGATCTCTGTTAAGTATGGAATTCGAGGAATACCAACTACTCTCATCTTTAAAGGGGCAAAGCTAGAACATTCACAAAGTGGCGTTTTGCAAGTTGGGCAGTTAGATCAAATGCTCTCTATTTTTTAATATAACCAACAACTTTAATAAGTTCCATATTCAGGTACTTTTAACTTGGTTGTTATGCGCTTTCTCAATATGGGTTATGGTTTATTTATCATCTAAATCTAATTAGGTGAATTATTGAAGGAGCGTATTATGTTTAACTATTTAGGTACAATCATTATTATATAATTTCAAAGCCTCCTTAAGTGGAGGCTTTCTTATTTATACAGATTTTCAAGCCCTTACGAGAGATAAGTATCGAATAGTCCTGTAAATGTAACTGATTTTTAAGAAGTCATTTGAAGAAGTTCTTCCTTTTTACTAAATTCAGCGAGAATAAAGAAGGGAAATTCATGAAAATCATAATCTTAAGCCTATTATTATCTCTTGGTGTTAACGCTGAAATGGTGTCGATTAGACAGTATCAAACTCCAGTTAAAAACCAAAAGACAGAAATACATGTGCATACTTTGCGGTTACGGCCATGCTTGAGGGTGCCATTAAGAAGAGATTTGATATGGAATTCGATATTTCAGAGCAATTTCAAATCTACTATGGAAAAGAGCACTTTGGAGAATATCCAAATGCTGAGCATGGGTACACTTACGAAATTGCACGTAATTTTCGCAATCAATACTTCTTTATCGAAGAGGCCCAGCTTCCTTACCAAATGAGTTATTTTGAAAATAATGGCCCTTGCTCGCAATTCGATCCATTTGATGAAAGCGCGCCTTCATATTGCTTCTCCCATGCTCCAGTCGATACTAGCTCGCTTAAGAGAGTGAAGGTGGATGGGTTAGAAGTGAAAATGGTCACAAATCTGTGGAGCTCTTGGAAATCCAAAACTGATTTATACGAAGATGAGATTAGAAGTGGGAATGGCCTTGTTGCAACAGTTCTCGTTTATTCTCCTCTTTGGGAAAATGCCCATGTGACACTTCCTGATGAAGTTTTTGCAAAGTGTGAGTCTGGTGAAGTCGCCTGCTATGGCCATGCGATTCACTTTACTGGATACGACAAAGAAAAGAGAATCTTTCAATTCAAAAATAGTTGGTCAAGTGAGTGGGGTGATGAAGGCTATGGTTATATGTCTTATGACTATGTCATGAAACATGCAGTTGATCCCATCTCATTTAGATGGGACCGTTTTTTGGCCGATATCAGAAAATAATATCAAATAAGATATTTAAAATTCTGACTCTCAATTGAATTAATACTTTCAAATGTTGTCTGTGCAATATTACTTAATGCCTCATGAGTTAAGAAAGCTTGATGAGAAGTAATTAGAACATTTGGAAAAGTCATTAACCTTGCTAGGTCATCATCTTGAAGTACGTCTTGAGAGTGATCATCAAAGAATAGATTTTCCTCTTCTTCATATACATCAAGACCTGCAGCTAATATCTTCTTCTCTTTTAGGTTTTTAATAAGGGCCTTCGTATCGACGAGCCCTCCACGACTTGTATTAATAAGAACGACACCGTCTTGCATTTTAGCAATATTGGCATCATTAATGAGATGGTATGAGCTTTTATTAAGAGGAATATGAAGTGAGATGATCTTCGATTCTTTTAAAATTTCATCAAATCCAACATACTCAACACCCAGCTTCTCTAACTCAGTGTCTTTTGTTAGGTCAAACGCTAGAACTCGACATCCAAAACCAAGGGCTATCTTACAAAAGGCTTTCCCAATCTTACCCGTACCAATAACTCCAATCGTTTTCTTATAAAGGTCAAAACCGACAAGTCCATCGAGATTAAAATTATTCTCTCTAACGCGATTATACGCCTTATGAGTTTTTCTATTTAAAGTTAGAATCATTGCCATCGTATGCTCTGCAATTGCTTGAGGGGAGTATTCTGGAACTCTTGTAACAGGGATTTTTTTTGATTTAGCGTATTCCAAATCGACGTTATTAAAACCTGCACATCTTAGTGTGATGAGCTTAATACCAAAATCACTTAGCTGGTCTAGAACTTCTTTACTCACTTTATCATTTGTAAAAATACAAACGACATCATGACCTTTAGCAAGTTGTGCAGTTTCTGGATTAAGTTGCTCTTTGATGAATGTGACATTGTGTCCATTCGCTTGCTTTAATAAATATTCTTTTTCAAAATTGTGGGTACTGAAAACAATTATCTTCATACTTCCTCTCTTAGGCGGTAATAAATTATATCTAGTATATGATACAAATATTGTTAATATTGTAACTTATAATCTTAAAATGAAGTTCTTCATGAAACAAATAATGCTAACACTCTTATCTTTACAAACATTTGCGCAAGTACCGGTGATTAGACCAAATAACTCTGTTATTATTGAAGATTTTTGTATTTGTAGCGAACAAAAAGATATTCGAGCATCAGCAGGTGAGAGTTGTACTCAAGTATGTCAGAATACTTCTTTTGATATAACAACAATGATTGCTAAAGCTAGCGTAGGAAAAGATATTTCTACCAACCCTGACTTAAGAGATCTTAACGGTTGGTGTTCTCATGAACTTTAAATGGGAATTATAGGAACTTAGTTAATGAAAAAACAAGAATTTAAAATATGGGTGGATGCGGACGCTTGCTATTAACCCACGCGGAGAGCTCTATGAACAGAATATTGGAGAGCGCCTTTCAATGAGAGATTTCATGCAAGAGCTGGCCGAGATGGAGTTGCTATTTCATTTTGTGATGACACAGAAAAGAACCTTTTAAAGGATATTGAGAAAACGATTAAGTATCAAATTCCTCAAGATAAGGATCACCCATTTCATGGTGTCGCAGGAGCTCCTACACAACCTCAAAATAATCGACGTTCAGAAAAGAAGAAGCAGGCTTCTTCAAGAAGTGGTGCGAAGTCTAAAGACAACAAAACGAGTAAGTCGAATAATCAGCAAAGAAGTGCGAGACGCAGACGTGCTGCAAGTAAAGCGAAGTAGATTAAAATAGGTTAGTGGGATTGCTTCTTTTATGGCCCAATATGCTTCCATACAGAAAGCAGGGTTTTAAGTGTTTGCTTATGATTTAAGTCTTGGGCTTCATTTAAATATTTAACTGTTGCCAACTTTATATCCCTGATAGTTGAATTCTTATTAAGATATTTCATGTAAGCATTGAAAAAAACTTCAGTTGCAACTTCATATCCTACACCCTCAAATTCAGCTGTTCCCTCAGACAAGAGATAAAAAGCATTCGTTACTATGCCTGCATTATAATAAACATTAGGGCCATTAGGCTTGTATTCGTCAAAGTTACTTGCTTGACCATTTTGTTCTGGGTTTGAAATATCACGTAAGCAATTACCCTGACCAATATATGCTTCATGTCCTAACTGATAGCAATCTGCACTTGGATTATTTTTAAAGCAAACAAAAACCCCGATAATATCTGCAAATGCTTCATTGAGTGATCCCTGGTCACCTTCGGAAGCAAGTTCTATTGTATTTGCTAACAGCCCATGAGCAAATTCATGGGCAACGATTCCAATACTTGCAGACAAGTGTGTGTGATCTGAAATATCTGAACTCTGCCCGAATGTAATTATATTTTTATCTTTATCCCACCATCTTGCATTATCATTAAATGAGCCTTTTTTTAAAAGCACTGAAATTACTTCCGCGCCTTTATTATCAAAGCTATTAAACCCTAAGTGCTCTTTTACGATTCTTATTGTTTTTATAGTATTAACATGAGTATCTACGAGAGCAGGGTTTGAGAATAAGCAATTTTGTGATTGTACAATTTTTCCTGGTACTCCCCAAAAATCATCAGAGAGGAAATACAATGGATCATTGTTTAGGTTGCCATTGCTGTGACCTGTAGTAGTTGTAACTTTATATTCTTTGGAGTGAAGGTATTGTTGAGCACTATAAATATTTTCAACAACGTGAAACACCTGAGTCTGACCTCGAGAATCTTTACTATGACATGTGACCATACGGTGATCTTTAAACTGATTAGCAAAGTTATAAGGAAAAGCCTTAAGCGATATGAAAATGGTTACAAGAGCTAATAATTGATACATATGCTCTTATAAGGAGTCTAAATATGAGTCGCAACATATATAATTATAATTTCAGTATTTTGTAAAAACTACAGGCAATCGACGTACCGATGGACTTGCTGGGATGAGTTGCGTCATCTGCTCCTGCTCTTTGCGATAAAGAGTCAGTACTATAAAAATGTAATTGAGATTGCTTGGTTGGTTACCCGAATCGTCCCATCATCGTGTGTACGTATAAATGTAGATTGGAAATTTTGCGGAGAACCCTCTCTCCCTCGCATCCTGCTCGGTCGTGCAGGGGTGTTCCGCGCAAAATGCCTTCGTGGCATTTTTCGCGTCCAAAAAAAAAGCCGAGTGGGTTCTGACCTGCGGTGAGAGCGTAAGCTCTTAACGCTGAGTCTGCATAGGCTTGCGAAAGAATGGCTCTTCACACTTGAAGG